>USBC01000012.1 GCA_900552845.1 uncultured Oscillospiraceae bacterium
CAATGGTGACGGCAAAACCCAGCATAAAGCTGACAATAAGGATCAGAGGCAGATTACGCGTTTTGGTCAGCGCTGTGCCGATTCGGTTGCCAATGGGGGTCATGGAGGCTTCCGCGCCCAAAGAGAAAAACCCGATCCCCGCAATGACAAAAATCGTGCCGATCAAAAAACAGAGCAGTAAATCGGTGCCGACGGGGGCAATGGTCAGGCACAGCAGCAGGACGATCACTACAATGGGCAGCACCGAGATGGCAGCTTCCCTGATTTTTTCAATAATTTTTACTCGGTTGGCGGCAAGCGCCGCGTTTTTTTTGTGTTTCAGTACACTCGCTCCTTTCTTGTTTCGGTGGGGCACAATTTAATAATATGCGGAAAATACAAAACTCCGCACTTTACTATACTAAATATACCATACAGAGGGGTGCTTTGGCAAACCGTGGGGGAAGTTTTACAAAAAATTAACGATGTTGCAAAATTCCGTCTGTGCCGTTATACTAAATGAACCTAAATGATGGGAGAAAACAGAAAATGAGAAAGACAGTGGCTGTAATACTGGCGCTGGCGCTGCTGACCGCTTGCGGACAAAGCACAAGGCGGCAGTGGCAGATAGCACCGCAGATATATGGCAGCACGGTGGTGGAGGAAGCAGAAACAACGGTAACACTTTCGGCAGAGCTGCCGCAGGGCTGGGAAGCGGAGCTTTATCCAATGGAAGATGGGACGCAGCAGCTTGCGCTGAAAGACGAAAAAGGCAGGCTGGGGACGGTGACTGTGTACCGTGATGACGGCGATACCTATGGGCGGCTGACCGAGGATCACATGCTGTGGCTGTTCCCGGAGGATCTGCATGAGGCGGTATGTACTGCAGCGGAAAAATGCAGTTATGCCGGTTTTGAATATTCCTCAAAGAACAGAGAATACGCAGAGCCGAAGACGAGAGGTTATTCTGTGCGGCTTTATCAGTTGCAATTTGACAGCTGGGTGGTCAGTGCCGAGATGAACCTTTACGAGGACGACGAAAACGCCGCTACAAACTGCGAAAAGTTTATTCGAGGAATTGAGTGCAAATAGAGAAAACAGGGCAGGGAGCCGCAAAATGGCGCCTGCCCTGTTTTATGCTACAACGCAAAGACCCCGCTCCGAGGAGACGGAGCGGGTCTTTGCAGGAATTATGTAAAGAAGAGGAGGAAAGCAAATTAAGCAGGGATCTCCTTGAGGCTCTGGAGAAGCAGAGGAACGACCTCGAACAGATCGCCGCAGATGCCGTAATCGGCAACCTCAAAGATGGGAGCGTCCTTGTTCTTGTTGACAGCAATGATACATTCGGAATCCTGCATACCCGCAAGATGCTGAATGGCACCGGAAATGCCGAGAGCGACATAAATACGGGGACGCACGGTCTTACCGGTCTGACCAACCTGATGGTCGGCGGTTATCCAACCGGCGTCTACCACGGCGCGGGAAGCACCTACGACACCGCCCATAGCAGCTGCCAGCTCCTCTGCCAGCGCAATGCCCTTTTCCACATCGGCGCTGATGCCGCGACCGACGGAAACAATGACCTCGGCGCCGGTGAGATCCACCAAGCGGCGGGTCTCCTTAACGACCTGACGAACCTTGGTGATGCAGTCGGCTTCGCCCAAAGAAAACGCAGGACGCTCCACACGGCAGGCGGCAGCCTTGGCAGAGTCAAAGTCAGCCTTCTTCAGCACGCCAGGGCGCACGGTGGACATGCAGGGACGGAAACGGGGACAGATGATGGTCGCCATCAGGTGACCGCCGAAAGCGGGACGGGTCATCTTCAGGTTGCGGTCATTTTCATCAAATACGGTGTGGTCAACATCAATGGTGGAGCTGGTGCGCAGGAATTCCTTGTACTTGGCAACATCAACATCGAGGTGGGTGCAGTCGGCGGTCAGGCCGGTGTGCAGACGGGCTGCAAGACGCGGACCCAGATCACGACCGATATTGGTGGCGCCGATGAGGAAAATCTCCGGCTTCTGCTCCAGTACCAGATCGGCAATGACCTTGGTGTAAGCATCGGTAGTGTAGTTTTTCAGCAGGGGAGTTTCGCACAGCAGAACGCGGTCAGCGCCATAGCCACCGATCTCCTCGGTGAGGTGGGCGACATCTTCACCCAGCAGAACACCGCACAGTTCGCACTGCAGCTCATCGGCGAGCTTGCGACCCTCGGAGAGCAGCTCCAACACAGTGGGCATCAGTTTGCCCTCGCGCTGCTCGCAGAATACCCAAACGCCCTTGGCGTCTTCAATTTTGATAAGATTAGACATATTGCGCCCTCCCTTAAATCAGATGCTTGGTCAACAGCGTGTTGACCAGAGTATCGCAGGCTTCCTTGCCGTTGCCCTCCAGCATAATGCCGCCGCCCTTTTGGGGAGGAGTGAAGGACTTGAAGATGTTGGTGGGAGAGCCCTTGAGACCGATGGTGGTGGGATCGATGAGAGCGTCACCGGCAAGTGACTGATAGTCAAAGACCTGCATGGGCTTTTCCATGCACTCCATGATGCCGGCGATGGTCATATAACGGGGAGTATTCAGCTCCTTGATGCAGGTAAGCAGGCAGGGCGTGGGGGCTTCCACCTCCATGTAGCCGTCCTCCAGCATACGCTTGCACACCACCTTGCCGCTTTCTTTCTTCAGCTCGGCAACATAGGTGATCTGGGGCATACCCAGCTTTTCAGCGATCTGAGGTCCGACCTGAGCGGTATCGCCGTCGATTGCCTGACGACCGCAGAAGATGATATCATCTTTTTCGATCCCCAGCTTGTGGATAGCGGCAGCGAGGATCTGGCTGGTGGCATAGGTATCAGAGCCGCCAAACTCACGACCGGAGACCAAAACGGCTTCATCGGCGCCCATTGCCAGCAGTTCGCGCTGCATACCGGCAGCCTGCATGGGGCCCATGGTCATTACGACAACTTTGCCTTCACCCAGTTCATCACGGAGCCGCAGAGCAGCCTCTACGGCATTGGCGTCATCGGGGTTAATGATGGTATCCATCGAAGCACGATCCAGCGTTCCGTCCGGCTTAACAGCGACCTTGCCGGAGGTATCGGGGACCTGCTTTACACAAACAATAAATTTCATAAGTCACAGCCTCCTTACAATTACTTTAAGAGCTTTCCGCTGATGACGTGCTGCTGGATCTGACTGGTGCCTTCATAGATGGTAAACACGCGGCAGTCGCGGTACTTGCGTTCAATGGGATAATCCTTGATAAATCCGTAGCCGCCGTGGATCTGCAGGGCCTTTGCTGCAATCTCATTGCAGGCTTCGGAGGCAAAATATTTCGCCATGGAGCATTCCATAGAACAATCCATGCCCTTATCCTTCATTACGGCAGCGTTGTAGGTCATTTCACGGGCAGCGTACAGCTTGGTTGCCATGTCAGCCAGCATAAAGCTGATTGCCTGGAAGTCAGCAATCGCATGACCAAACTGGCGGCGGCTCTTGGCATACTTGATGGCTTCGTCCAGACAGCCCTGTGCCACGCCGATGGATTGAGCGGCAATGCCCAGACGACCGATATCCAGCGTTTTCATAGCGTTGGTAAAGCCCTGCCCCTCTTTTCCCAGCATGTTCTCGGCAGGAACGCGCACGTCCTCCAGAACAATATCGCTGGTGGCGCAGCCGATAATGCCCATCTTGTGCTCCGGCTTTCCGCAGGAAACACCGGGAGTCTTCATATCTACGATAAATGCGGAAATGCCGCGTGCGCCCTTGGAGGCATCGGTCTTGGCATAAACAACGGCATAATCGGAGATAGGAGCGGCGGTGATAAAGCACTTACGGCCATTCAGTATATAATGGTCGCCGTCGCGAACGGCGGTAGTAGTCATACCGGAGGCATCAGAGCCGGCCCCCGGCTCGGTCAAGGCGAAGCAGAGACGCTTTTGACCGGTGACAACGGGCTTGAGGTATTTTTCAATCTGTTCAGGGGTACCGGCCATCATAATGGGGCCGCTGGAAAGGGAGTTCGCCGAGGATACATAAATGCTCGCTACGGCGCTGACACGGCTGATTTCCTCCATGACCAGCATGTAGCCAAGGGTATCACCGCCTTGTCCGCCCATGCTCTTGGGGACCTTTACGCCGAAGAAGCCGACTTTCGCCATTTTGTCCAGAACCTCCTGAGGGAAAACGGCGGTTTCTTCAACCTTATCAAGAATCTCCGGAGTAAGCTCGGTTTCGGCAAATTTACGGGCGAGCGCCCGGATCATGCTGTGCTGTTCGGAAAGGATCATAAATAAAAACCTCCTTGCAAAGTTATTGCACAGCTTTATTGTAAATGGAATTGCTTGATATTTACATCGGCTGTAGTAATACTTTTTCTTTCATTCTTGAACGAAAATACTTATTTTCTACACATTTTTTACTTATGGCAATACAATCTTGGTCAGATAGGGGTTTGACTTGAAGGAAGAGACCGCTTATAATGAATTTGAAATATAAGAAAAGGAGGGTTCGGTGCGGTGGCAAAGCTGTTGGATTATGAATGGAAGTTTCTGCTTCAGCTGGTGTCGCGCATTGATGCGGCGGAAGGCTACGAAGAAACCTGTCGGGTGTTGATGGAGCATCTGCAGACAGTGCTGCCCTTTGACCGTGCTTTTTGCCTGCGTATCGGCAGGGAAGAGGGACGGGTAAGCATTTCGGAACCGGTCAATTATCGTTTAAGCGACGACTACTCTGTTTTTCTAAACGGCAGTTATCCCCGTTGGTCAGAATTCATTATGTCGCCATCCAGCATGGTGTTCAGCCAGTCGGAACTGGTGGAGGACGGAGAGCATTGGGAACGCAGCCGTGTTTATCGGGAAATTTGGCAGCCGCGGGACATTTATTGGGGGCTGTTCTCCTCTGTCATCTATCAGGATCAGCCGCTTATTTTGCTGGGGCTGTTCCGTCAGCGGGGCAAAAAGGACTTCTCAGAGCGGGATCGTTTTATCCTTTTGGCTTTGCAGGACGCACTGGAGCAGCGCTTTTCACGGTTGCTGATGAACGAAAAACCTTCAAGTAATCTCGGCCTGAAAAAAGTAATGCTGCCCAAGGCGGCGAGCTTTGGACTGACCAAACGGGAAACAGAAATTACAGACCTTATCTGTCAGGGATATTCCTCGGAGCAGATTTGCGGACAGCTTTACATCTCTCCGGCAACTCTCAATAAGCATCTTTCCAATATCTACTGCAAGACCGGTGTAAAGAATCGGATTCGCCTCATCAGCCTGATGATGGAATAAGTGAAAGACATTGAAAAGCTATAAATAATAAAAGGCAATCTGCCGGGATCAACTCCATGGCAGGTTGCCTTTTTATGTGATTCATTACACTATCGTCCATACGGGTTTTCTTGAAAATAGTGCAGCAGATAGTTTTTGAGCAGGGTGGCGCCATTGGAAAGATAGCCGCTTTGACGCCAGGAAAGCGAAATATACCGGTACATATGTGCATCGGAGATACGGCGCTGGACAATGCCGCTGCGCCCGGCATTGCTCCATGTGATCTCCGGCATAAAGCAGATGCCAACGCCCAGCTCGATGAGGTCAAGCGTCGTGGAGGGATAGTCGGAGTGCAGAATAACATTGGGCGAAAAGCCTGCCTTTTTGCAGGCGGTGTTGGTCATTTCGGTAAGCTGACGTCCCCGCACCTGCACAAAAGGTTCGTGAGCAATATCCCGCATAAAGATAGCAGGTGCACCGGCAAGAGGGTGATTGCGCGGAACAGCAAGCAGCAGTTCTTAAAAAGCGTGAGAACATTCGGGTCATCGGATCGTTCGGTAGAGCCGTTGATACAGATATCATAATTATCACGATCCGGCATGCTGAAATCATTCTGAGAGATCTGCAATTGAATTTGTGGGTGACGATCTAAAAAACCGGGCAGCACGGTGGTGAGCAGATGAGTGCCGATATTGATGGATACCGATACTGTAGTGGACTCCCGACCGAAGCAATCGGAAAGCTCAGTTTCCATCAGCGAATACTGGTTCAATATTTCATTCGCATACCGCAGCAGGATTCTGCCGCCGTCATTCAACACAAGGTTTTTGCCGGTTCGCTGGAACAATGAGCCGCCCAATTCATTTTCCAGCGTGCGAATGCTCTTGCTTAGTGCAGACTGGGAAACAAACAGGTTCTTGGCAGCCTTAGACATATTTTGCGTTTCGGCGACTGCTTTGAAGTAGCGCAGAGAAGCCAGATCCATTTGCGACCTCCTTATTTTTCATTATATTTTTCCTCAATACTACATGAATTTCATTAAAAATTCAACTGCGATGTATCTGTAAAAAAATTCAAACAGGGTAAAGCGCACAGAAGATCAGATTAAAATCAAGCAAATTCACTACAATTATGACTAAATGGAATAGATAAATAGCCAATAGTGATAACAAAATGCATATTTCGTGTTGCAGCGTGTTTTTTCGTATGCAAGAATGAGTACAGAACATTCAACCGGTGAATGAAATCTAATCAATATCGAGTATAGAGGAGGTATTGCGATGGAGAATATGCCTGCGGTAAAAGAGTTCATTGAGCTTGCCAAGCTGGACTGTGCCTCCCGCCATGAGCGATTGGTCGTGGACGCTGTTACTGGGAAGCTCAAGGAACTTGGATTTACGGTTCGCGAGGACGATACCGCTGCCAAGGTAGAGGGCGAGGCAGGCAACGTTTGCGCCTTTCTGGAGGGCACTGCAAAGGGCTGTGTGCTTTTTGCCGCTCATTTGGATCGCGTGCAGAATGGTTTGGGGATCAAGCCCCAGTTAAAGGACGGCAATCTTGTTTCCGACGGAACGACCATTCTGGCTGCGGACGATCTTTCCGGCGTTGCCGCCATTTTGGACGGTATCCGCCGTGTGCTGGCAAGCGGCAAGCCCTATCCGCGCATTGAGGTTTTATTCTCGGTCTGTGAGGAAATCGGTGTTCAAGGCACCAAGCATTTGGATACTTCGCTGTTTGAAGCCAAATACGGCTTTGTGCTGGATTCCCCCGGACGCGTCGGACGTGTACTGGATGCCGCAATGGGTAAAGCCGAACTGTTTCTGGACATCAAGGGGAAAGCTGCCCACGCCGCCTACCCCGAGCTGGGCGTCAGCGCAACACACGCTGCTGTTCAGGTGCTTTCCCGAATCGGCGACGGTCGTTTAGATGAGGACACCGTTATTAACTGGTCTTATCTGGTGGCACCCGGCCCCTGCAACGCTGTGCCGGATACCGCTAATGCCAAGGCATTTGCGATGAGCCTGAAGAACGAAAAGCTTGAGGCTTATTTGGAACTGTTCCAAAAGACTGCGAAGGAAGTGGCGGAGGAGACCGGTGCAGAGATCGATGCGCATTATGTCCTTAATTATCCTGCCTTCTTTGTTCCTGCAGATCATCACCCAATCAAGGTAGCGTGCGAAGCTCTGCACAGTATCGGCGTAGAACCGCGGGTAGAGCATGGCGGCGGCGGACTGGACGCCAACCGACTCAATGGTTATGGCATTGAGTGCGTCGGCCTTTCGACCGGCTACAGCAAGAATCACACTGTTAATGAAACGTTGGTCGTAGAGGATCTGGTGAAATCCGGCGAGATGGTGGAAAAGATTATTGAAGCCTGTGCCGAGTAAAAGACAGAGAACAATGTTTTATATTTTAGAAAAGAAGCACTACGAATAAAGACAGAATAAATGAAAAAGGAGTAAAATTCCATGGATGTTTCCGCACTGAAAAATGGATTTGGCATGTGGCTGGTCTGCGGCATCATGATCGTTGTGATTGTTATTCAGGCACTGCTGTTCCTGCGTACCGCTCGCAGAGAGGCTGACCATCTTGAAATCAGCCGTGAAAGACAGAAGGAGGGTATGCGTTCCGCCCTGATTACCGCTTTTGGCCCCGCCTGTGCACTGGTTGTTATGTGTTTGGCGCTGATGGCGACGATGGGTGGCCCCAACTCTTGGATGCGTATGGCAGATGTAGGCTCCGGTCGTTCCGAGCTGACCGTTGCTACTCTTATTCAGGATATGGCTGCTGCTGCCGGCGGCGATGTTGAGACCAACACCTTCGTTTATGGCTTGTGGGCACAGGCTGTCCATGTAGGCGGCTGGCTGCTGGGACCTCTGGTTATGATCCTTTGCATGGGTAAAGTAACCGAGACCATGAACGCCAAGCTGAATCCCAAGTGGATGAAAATCCTCATGAGCGGCGCTCTCGTATCCCTGTTCACTTATCTGCTCACCAATCAGGTCTATGGCAAGGCGAGCCCTTATGCAGTTGCGGCTGTATTCGGCGCAGCGTGCATGTTCCTGCTTAACAAGATATTCGCTAAGAACCGCAGAATGCAGGAGTTTTCCCTCGGTATTTCCATGATCGTGGGTCTGTTGGCTGCCGTTGCGGCAAAGAGCCTTATGGCATAAGGAGGGTTTGTAATGTCTTTTGATAAAAAATGTATGCGTCTGGGCGTTATCACCATGCTGTGCGCACTGGTTGCCAACTTTCTCCCTGTAGCTTATCTGTATATCACCACCGGTGTGGTTCCCTCTGGCGGAGAGATCGGTCAGATTATTGCGATGGTCGCCGCTTCCTTCTTGATCGGCTGGATTCTGCAGCCCATCACCTTCTACCCCGCACTGGGCATTGGCGGCAGCTTCCTTGCATGGACGACCGGCAACGTGTCCGACCTGCGTATGCCTGCTGTTGCCGCTGCTCAGAAGAGCGCTGATGTAGAGGGCGGCACCGAAGCCGGTAACGTCATCTCCACCATGGCTGTCGCAGTCAGCAACCTGCTTACCGTTGTACTGCTCACCGCCTTCGTTATCCTCGGTTCCACCGTTATTTCCGCACTGCCTGCCAGCGTTACCGCCACCTTCAGCTATCTGGTACCCGCCATCTTCGGTGCGCTTATCTGCGACTACCTGATGAAGAATGTCAAGTACAATGGCCCGCTGTTCATCTCCGGCGTTATTGTTTACATCGTTCTTAAGAAGCTGGGCGTCGCTTCCACCTGGATCACCCTGCTGGTCGTTATCATCGGATTCTTTGTATCCCGTCTGGTATTTGTTGCCGATAATAAGAAAGCAGCCAAGTAACAAAAAATTGAAGGGATTTACCCTGTGAAGATTCCCCCGGGCGCCGCCGATAGAAAGACCCCCGGTTGGCGCCCGAACCCTTTCCTCTATTTATTGTCTAAGGAGAATAATCGCAATGAACAACAAAGTTTTGGAGGGTGTTCGTGTAGTCGACTTGACCACTGCTTATTCCGCTCCGTTTGCTACCATGCAGCTCGCCGATTTCGGTGCTGAGGTTATCAAAGTCGAGAATGCCGCTACCGGCGATCCAGCCCGTACATGGAACCCCATCTACAAGGGCTGGAGCGTGCAGTTCTTCAATATGAACCGCAACAAAAAGAGCATTACCTTGAACCTCAAGACCGATGAGGGCAAGCAGATCCTGTTCGATCTGGTCAAGACCGCCGATGTCGTGGTGGAAAACTTCCGCCCCGGCGTGATGAAGCGCCTTGGCATCGACTATGAGGTGCTGCGTGCCATTAAGCCCGACATTATCATGGCTTCGCTTTCCGGCTATGGTCAGACCGGCCCTTACGCCCAGCGTGGCGCCTACTCCAATTTGGCAGAGGCACTCAGCGGCGTCATGAGCGTGACCGGTTATCCCGATGGTAAGCCCACCAGCTCCGGCGTTGCCTTCGGCGACAGCATCGGCGGTTTGTTTACCGCTTTGGGCATTATGTACGCCCTGTTCCATCGTCAGCGCACCGGTGAGGGTCAGTACCTGGAAGTTTCCATGTCCGATGCGATGCTGCACATGATCATGCAGGGCATTGTGCAGTACACCATGACCGGCGTTGAGCCCGGTCGTATCGGCTGCCGCGACCTTTCCGCCTATCCTTATGACATCTTTGAGGCGAAGGACGGCTACTGTATTTTGGGCAACACTACCGTCAATAAGTGGGATCCCTTTGCTGAGGCGATCGGTCATCCCGAGCTGATCGATGATCCCCGCTTTGATACCAATGAGCACCGTGTGGAAAATGCGGACGAGCTGTTCGTTTATATCAATGACTGGACGAAGCAGCGCACCCGTGCTGAGATCGAAAAGATCATTGCCGATGAATTCCGTCAGGCATATAGTCCCGTGCTGCGCGTCAGCGAGGTCATCGAGAACGAGCAGTTCCTTGCCCGCGATATGATCGTGGATATGGAAGGTCCCGATGTCGGCAAGTATAAGATGCAGGGGATCCCAATAAAGATGATGGCAACACCCGGTGAAGTTCGCACCAGCGCTCCTGTCTGCGGGCAGGATAACAACGATATCCTAAAGGAATTGGGTCGTACCGAAGAAGAGATCGCCGCTCTTAAGGAGCACGGCGTGATCTGATAGATCATATAAAAGCTACATATCAAGAAAGAAGGAAATTGAAAATGGCTTACGAATTTGTAGGAAAACTTTACGATGAATTTGAGATGAACAAGCAGTACTATACCTCTGCTCGTACCATTACCGAAGCGGACGTTGTCAACTTTGCGGGTCTTTCCGGCGACTTCAGTGCGCTGCACATCAACGAAGAGTATGCCAAGAAGTCCATCTATGGCACCCGTATCGCCTACGGTGCCCTCACCTACATCATCAGCACCGGTCTGGTGTGCCAAACCGGTCTCTTTGATGGCAGCTACATTGGTCTTTTGGGCTGCGAGATGAAGTTTACCAACCCCGTCCGCTTCCAGGATACCATCACCTGCGTGCTGACCCCCGTTGAAAAGCGCTTGAGCAAGAAACCAGGTCGCGGCATCATTCGTTTCCACATTGAAACCATCAACCAGAAGAATGAGGTCGTTGCCGATCAGTATTGGACCATTCTGATGGCAACCGACCGCGAGCACATGGAATAATATCCATTTAACCTCCCACAAAAAAATAGAGATAGCAGGGTGTCGATGTAGGGTCGGCACCCTGTTCTTTATTATAAAAAATGAATTTATTAAGGAAGTGACTATTCATGATCAGGGCAGCAGTCTAATGACCTGCTGCACAATAGACAGATGAAAAGTCTACCATATTAAGACAAATAAGCTTTTTGACATTTGTTAATTTTTACCCAAACTTTGAACTGCATATCACATATATACCACAAAAAGTATAAATTGTCCGCAAACTTCGCCTTTACTTCATTCTTAAAATGTTATATAATTATACTTAAATTTTAATAAATATTTCACAAGGAGGCGAACATAGTGCCGATGGAGCCCATCATGGAGGTGCTGAAGACAGAGGAAGAAATGAATTCCAAGCGTGAAAGCGCCGTCACAGAGTGTCGGCAGAAGCTGCTTTTTGCCCAGCGTAGTGCCGAACGCCTGCGGGAGCAGGCAAGAGCCGAAGCGGAGGCGGAGGTACGCGAAATGATGTCCGAGGCAGAACGGCAGGCGGCGCAGCAGACCTATAAAGCATTGGAAGCAGCTTCCGCCGAATGGGAGCATAAAAAAGAGGAAGCCCGACAAAGGATCCCGAAAGCGGTCGGGTGGATCGTGGAAAAGGTTGTGGAACGCTAATGGCTATTGTAACAATGCGTCACCTGCGGCTTATTGGGCTGCAGGCGGAGCGGGAAGATATGCTGCGGCGGCTTCAGCATCTCGGCTGCTTGGAAATCACCGAGCCGGAGCCGGCGTCAGATGATCCGCTGTTGGAAAAGCTGCGTATACCGGAGGCAGCGGAGCTGCAAAGGATACGAGAGCAGTACACCGCAGCAGAGCAGGCGCTGCAAACATTGACAGATCACACTCCAAAGGAAAAGAATGCACTGGAGCCGCTTCCGTTCATTGATGAGCAGGCGTTGACTGATGAAAGCCAGCTGGCTGACGGAAAGAGTGCAGCGGAGCGGTTGAACCGCTGCAGAGAGGAATTGGCTTCCCTGCAGTCACGCAGCGAAAAACTGGCGGCAGAGGAGGCTCAGCTTCTTCCTTGGGAGAGCCTCACCATGCCGCTGGAATGCGCTACCACTGAAAAAGTGCTGATTCAAATGGGCACACTGCCTGCGGCGGTGCCGCCGGAGCAGATTCGGGAGGCACTGGAGGCGGCGGGAGATCTATATGAGTTCCGCGAGGTCAGTGTCGACCGTGAGCGCCGGTACGCTGTGCTTACGGTACATATCTCACAGGCGGAGGACCATGTGGCAGCGGTGAAGGCATTGGGCTGGAGCCGCGTGGCACCGGGCGACCGCCGCGGTACTGCAGGAGAAAACCTTGCCGCCCTGCGGCGGGAGCAGGCAGAACTGGCAGAGCGCAAGGCTGCATTGGAGCAGGAGATTGCAAAGTGCGCCGACCAAAAGCCGGAGCTGCGCCAGCTCTCCGATGCCTCCCGTATCGAAATGGATCGGGGAGAGGCAAAAGGACGCACGAGGGAGACTGCTGAAACCTTCCTCTTGGAAGGGTGGTTCCCTGCAGAGAACACAAAGGAACTGGAAATGCTGCTGGATGGCTGCACCTGCGCGTGGCAGATGACAGACCCGGGACCGGAGGATTATCCGCGTGTTCCGGTCAAGCTGAAGAATAATCGCTTTACCGGTCCGCTGAATATGGTCACGGAGATGTATTCGCTGCCTGCCTATGGCTCGCTGGATCCAAACCCTTATATGGCACCGTTTTTTATCTTGTTTTACGGGATTATGATGGCAGATATGGGCTACGGGCTTTTAATGATGGCGGCATCGCTTCTCGTACTCAAAAAGAAACAGCCCACCGGCGGCAACCGCAATTTCTTTGCATTGCTGGGCTTATGCGGGATTTCCACCTTTATTTTGGGCGCCATGACCGGCGGCTTTTTCGGAGATTTTATCCCGCAGCTTGTTAAGCTCTTCAATCCGGAGAGTACCTTTACATGGTTCTGGCAGCCGCTTTTCTCCCCCATCAATGATATCATCATGGTAATGCTGGGGTCGCTCGCCTTGGGCTGTGTGCAGATCCTTGTCGGTATGGTCATCGGTTTTATCTACAAGCTGAGGCATGGCGAGATTGCGGAAGCCTTGTGCGAAGAGGCGGCATGGTGGGTTATCATCGGCTGCGGCGTGGCACTGGGCGTTACCGGAAATAAAGTTTTCCTGTGGGTGCTTTTGGCGGTGCTGGTTATCAGCCAAAGCTATGGGAAAAAGGGTATCGGAGGAAAGATCGTCGGGATCGGCGGTTCGATTTACAACCATATTACCGGTTATTTTGGCGATATCCTCTCTTATGTGCGTCTGATGGCGCTGATGCTGGCGGGAGCCGTTATTGCACAGGTCTTTAATACACTGGCAGCCATTCCCGGAAATCTGATTATCTTTTTTGTGATTTCCATACTGGGCAATGCTCTCAACTTTGCCCTGAACCTGCTGGGGTGCTATGTGCATGATATGCGGCTTCAGTGTTTGGAATTTTTCAAGTATTTCTATCGGGACGGCGGGCGTGCTTTCCGCCCCGTTGCGGCAGAACCCAAATATTACAGAATAGCAGAACAATAAAAAGGAGCGTATAGACTATGAATTTTTTGGAATCTTTCGGCGGATTGGCACTGGCACTGCTGGGCGGCGGTTTGGCAGCAGGACTGAGCTGTGTCGGCTCGGCAAAGGGAACCGGTATGGCAGGTGAGGCTGCAGCCGGACTGATGTGTGAAGACCCCAGCAAATTCGGTAAGGCAATGATCCTGCAGGTGCTGCCCGGTACGCAGGGCTTGTACGGCACGGTAGTATGGTTCTTCTCCATCTTTGCCATCGGCTTGCTCAATGGCAATACCGACCTGAGTGTGATGGACGGTCTGCGTTGCTTTGCGGCATGTTTGCCTATGGCGTTGGGCGGTCTGCTCTCAGCCATTGCACAGGGACGTGTTGCAGCTGCCTCCATCAATATTCTGGCTAAAAAGCCTTCCGACTGGTCCAAGGGCCTGGTGCTGTGCGGCATCGTGGAATTCTATGCAATCCTTTCGCTGCTGGCTTCCATGCTGATGCTGAACTTCCTGTTCTTGGCGTAAGCGGGTCGGAAGAAAGGAGTTCCCATGGAAGGAATGGATAAGATCACCGCGCGTATCATTGCTGATGCCGAGCGGGAGATCGCAGAAATACAGCGAGAAAATGAAGAAAAAATTGAAGCGCTGACGGCAGAGGCACAGTCGGCAGCGGAGCAGGAGAGTCTGGAGCTGCTTACACGCGGTCGCCGCGCGGCAGAGGAACGTCGGGAGCGTTTGTCCTCATCAGCAGCGGTAGAGTGCCATAAGCTGGAGCTTGCTGCCAAGCAGGAGCTGCTGGAGGAGACCTTTGCGACAGCGGTAGAGCAGCTTTGCAGCCTGCCGCGGGAGGAATATCTTGCATTGATCGCCTCTCTTGCGGCGGAAGCTGCCGAAGGCGGGGAGCAGATGATCCTTTCCCCCCGAGATGCAGAGCAATACGGCACAGAAGTGATATTGATGGCAAATACGGCGCTGCGTGCTGCCGGCAAGCGGGGCGAGCTTACGCTCAGCGCCGAAATACGCCCCATTCCGGGCGGTTTTATCCTTAGCAGCGGCGATGTTGAGCTGAACTGTGCCTTTGATACACTGGTGCGGCTTCGGCGGGAAAAGCTGGAGAAAGAGGTAGCGAAGATCCTCTTTCCCAATGAGTAAGGAGGGGCTGTGATGACCCCCATCAGGGATACCGACTATCTGGCGGTCTCTGCGCGGCTGCATGCGATGGAGACCCGTCTGCTGACGCCTGAGAAGCGGGAGCGTTTACTGGAAGCGGCAAGCGAGGCAGAAGCCCGCAAGCTGCTGGCAGAGTGCGGCTATGCCGAGAACGTTCCGCTGGAAGAGGCGCTGCGCCAGCGGAGGGAAAGCCTGTATAGGGAGCTTTCCTCTGCAGTGCCGGAGCCAAGGCTTATAGATTTGTTCCGGCTTAAATACGATTATCATAATATCAAAGCAATCCTGAAGGCAGAGCGGCGCGGTATTTCTCCGGAGGAGCTGCTGCTTTCCGGCGGCAGGTATGATGCCGACCGTCTGCACAGCGAGTGGCAGCAGGAGCACAAGCTATCGGTAAGCGATATCGCTCGTCGGGCGGCACAGGAGGCTGCGGTACTGCTGCAGGAAAACGATCCGCAGGGTGCCGATTTGCGATTGGACGCCGCCTGCTATACCGAAATGTCTGCTCTTGCCGACGAACTGCAAAGCAGTTTCCTTCGCGGCTATGTGCAGCAACTAATTGATGCAGCTAATCTGCGCACTGCGGTACGTACTGCGCGCAGTGACAGCAGCGATCTTCTGCCGCAGGCGCTTTTGGAGGGCGGCAGCGTTTCACCCCATGCCATTATGACGGCCGAGCCCGCCAAGCTGGGTGAGGTGTTTGGTGCAGGTGTGCTCTCCAAGGCAGCTGCGCTGGGCGCAGCGGCAGCGGGCGGCGGTTCTCTTACTGCCTTTGAAAAGGCGTGTGATGAAGCGACCGATGCTTATCTTTCGGCGGCTCGCCGCACTCCCTTCGGGGAGGAAACGGTACTGTGCTATCTTTCTGCCGTGGAAAACGAGATCACTGCGATCCGCATCATTATGACCGGTCGCACGGCAGGGCTTTCGCCGGAGATGATCCGCAGCCGTTTGAGACAGAACACAGTCTAAGGAGGTGTGCCGTATGTATAAAATAGCCGTGTTGGGCGATGCCCAAAGCGTACAAGGCTTTGCGGCGCTGGGGCTGGAGACCTGCCCCGCTGAAACGCCGGAATGCGCACGCCCCATTCTGCATCGACTGGCAAAGGAAGATACAGCCATCATTTACATCACCGAGCAGCTGGCGGCAGGGCTTGCCCCAGAATTGGATCGGTACCGTAAGGCAGCCACCCCCGCCATTATTCTCATTCCGGGCAAGGAAGGAAGTCTTGGCTTGGGAATGCAGCAGGTTAAAACAACAGTGGAGCGCGCAGTCGGCGCGGATATCATCTGAGGAAAGGAAGAAAACGCCCCATGGGAAAAATCGTTAAAGTCTCCGGCCCGCTGGTAGTTGCCACCGGTCTGGAGGAAGCTAATATGGCAGATGTGGTTCGCGTAGGGGAGCAGCGTCTTATCGGTGAGATCCTGACCATGAACAGCGGCTCCGCATCCATTCAGGTTTACGAGGAAACCTCCGGACTCGGACCTGGCGCAGAAGTCGTTACGACCGGCTCACCGCTTTCGGTCGAGCTGGGTCCCGGACTGATCGAAAATATCTATGACGGAATTCAGCGTCCGCTGGATGCCATTATGAAAAAAACAGGCGGCAATAACCTGCCTCGCGGCGTGGAAGTGCCTGCTTTGGATCGGGAGAAAAAGTGGGAGTTTACCGCTACCGCCCACGCCGGTGATGAGGTCATCGGCGGCGATATTATCGGTACGGTGCAGGAGACCCCCTCTATTCTGCACAAGATTATGATTCCGCCCAAAATGAAGGGCAAGATTGTTTCCATACAATCCGGTTGCTACACCGTTACCGAAACGGTGGCTGTTCTTGAACAGCCGGACGGCACTCGTGTAGACCTGCCTATGATGCAAAAATGGGCAGTTCGTGTGGGACGTCCTTATCGTCGTAAATTCCCGCCCAGCGTGCCGCTTCAGTCCGGACAGCGCATCGTGGATACCTTCTTCCCGGTGGCAAAGGGCGGTACCGCAGCCATTCCGGGGCCTTTCGGCTCCGGTAAAACGGTCATGCAGCATGCCCTTGCCAAGTGGTCAGATGTTGATCTTGTGGTTTACATCGGCTGCGGTGAGCGTGGCAATGAGATGACCGATGTTTTGCGGGAATTTCCGGAGCTTATTGACCCCCGTACCGGAGAGTCGCTGATGAAGCGTACTGTGCTGATTGCCAATACCTCTGATATGCCGGTTGCGGCGCGTGAAGCGTCCATTTACACCGGTATCACCATTGCGGAGTACTACCGCGATATGGGCTATGCAGTTGCCGTTATTGCCGACTCTACCTCCCGCTGGGCAGAGGCACTGCGTGAGATGAGCGGTCGCTTGGAGGAAATGCCCGGCGAGGAGGGCTATCCCGCCTATCTTTCCTCCCGACTGGCGCAGTTCTACGAGCGCGCCGGCTCCGTTGCCTGCATTGGCAGCGATGAGGAGCGCTACGGATCTCTGACTGCGGTTGGTGCGGTATCGCCTCCCGGCGGCGATCTTTCCGAGCCTGTTTCGCAGGCAACCATGCGTATTGTCAAGGTATTCTGGGCACTTGATGCCAGCCTTGCTTACCGTCGCCATTTCCCGGCCATCAACTGGCTCAATTCCTATTCTCTTTACATCGATAGTCTCCGTCCATGGTATGAGCAGCATTTCGGGAAAGCCTTTTTGCAGAACCGTGAATGGGCAATGTCTGTCCTGCAGGAGGAAGCAAGCCTCAACGAGATCGTCCAGCTTGTCGGTAAGGATTCCCTTTCCGCAAAGGATCAGATCACACTGGAAACCGCCCGTATGGTGCGGGAGGACTTCCTGCAACAGAACTCCTTCGTCGATATTGACTCCTTCTCGGAGTATGACCGGCAGGCAAGAATGCTTTCAATGATCCGCCGGTATGATGCACTCTGCCGGGGAGCTGCCGAGCGCGGCTGCCGTGTTGCCGAGCTATTTATGACCCCATCTCGCGAAAAGCTGGGTCGTGCCAAGAGCGTCCCCTCCGACCGCTATGAGGAGGAATATGATCTCCTCTTGACTCAGATGGAGGAAGAACTGGAAGCATTGGCGCAGAAAGGAGAGGAAGCACTGTGATCCGTGAATATAAAACGATACGGGAAATCTCCGGCCCGCTGATGGTAGTTGACCATGTACAGGGCGTCACCTATGATGAACTGGCGGAGATCGAGCTGACCGATGGTTCTCTGCGCCGCTGCAAGGTGCTGGAGGTTAACGGTGATACCGCCGTGGTGCAGCTGTTTGAAGCTTCTGCCGGTATCAATCTGGCAGGTTCCAAGATCCGCTTTTTGGGTCACCCGCTGCAGCTTGCCGTTTCAGGTGATATGCTGGGACGAGTATTTAACGGCATGGGTCAGCCGATTGATGACGGTCCCGCTATTTTGGCGGACGAATACCGAGATATCAACGGTCTTGCCATGAATCCTGCAGCACGCAATTATCCCAATGAATTTATCCAGACCGGTATTTCAACCATTGACGGTCTGAATACGCTGGTCAGAGGACAGAAGCTGCCGATCTTCTCCGGCTCCGGTTTGCCGCATGCACAGCTCGCTGCACAGATCGCACGTCAGGCGCGGGTGTTGGACGGGGAAAGCAACTTTGCAGTTGTATTTGCTGCGATCGGCATCACCTATGAGGAATCCGAATTCTTTGTCAATGAGTTCCGCCGCACCGGCGCCATTGACCGCACCGTGCTGTTCACCAATCTGGCAAATGACCCTGCAGTCGAGCGTATCGCCACGCCGCGCATGGCACTCACCGCTGCCGAATATCTTGCCTTTGATCTCGGAATGCACGTGCTGGTCATTCTTACCGATATCACCAACTATGCCGAGGCACTGCGGGAAATCTCCGCTGCTAAAAAGGAGGTTCCCGGCCGTCGCGGTTATCCCGGATATCTTTATACCGACCTTGCTACGATGTACGAGCGTGCCGGACGGCAGGTGGGCAAAGAAGGTTCCATCACCATGATCCCTATTCTCACCATGCCGGAAGACGATAAGACCCACCCCATTCCCGATCTTACCGGATACATTACCGAGGGACAGATCATTCTATCTCGTGAGCTATTCCGACGCGGTGTTACGCCGCCCGTTGATGTCCTGCCCTCCCTTTCCCGCCTTAAGGATAAGGGAATCGGTGCAGGGAAGACCCGTGAGGACCACGCCGGTACCATGAACCAGCTCTTTGCTGCCTACGCTACAGGCAAAGAAAACAAAGAACTGATGTCCATTTTGGGAGAAGCGGCACTTTCCGAGGTCGATTTGCAGTATGCCCGTTTTGCCGATGAATTTGAGCGGCGCTATGTTTCGCAGGGCAGCGAGGAAAACCGTTCTGTCGAGGAAACCTTGAATCTGGGCTGGCAGCTTCTCAGCCTGCTGCCCAAAAGTGAGCTGAAGCGTATCAAACCGGAGCATATCGAAAAATACCTGCCAAAGCAGTAAGGAGGGAGCAACTTGACGGGAACCATCATCAATCCCACCCGCATGGAGCTGACCCGCCTCAAGCGCCAGCTCCGCACCGCCCAACGGGGTCATAAGCTGCTGCGGGATAAGCGCGATGAGCTGATGAAGCAGTTTATGGAGACCGTTCGGGAAAATCGCGCTTTGCGTCAGCGGGTTGAGGAGGGTCTTATGCAGGCACATGCCTCCTTTACTGTTGCCGCCGCTCTCATGACACCGGAGATGCTCGGGCAATCTTTGCTTATCCCCAGCCGCAGTGTAGAACTGGATATGAGCTTTGAGAATGTTATGTCGGTGGAGGTACCCCGCTACCATTTTACCGAAAAGCAGGGAGGCAGTGCATACCCCTACGGCTATGCGCAAACCAGTGGAGAACTGGACGATGCCGTCTCGGCACTTTCCGGGGTGTTTCAGGATATGCTGCGTCTTGCAGAGATTGAAAAGGCAACACAGCTTTTGGCGGAGGAAATTGAAAAGACCCGCCGCCGTGTCAATGCGCTGGAGTATGTCAAGATTCCTCAGATGCAGGAGAGCATTCGATACATAACCATGAAGTTGGACGAAAACGAGCGTGCCAATACCATTCGCCTGATGAAGGTCAAGGATATGATCCTCAAGGAGGCAATCATGGAGCAGCGCGCCGCAGATGCCGAAGCCCTGCGGGAAAGCAGTCAGCATTCATCATAATTCCCGATTTCATCAAAAAAACAATCAGACCTCCGAAGGTTTCCTCCGGAGGTCTTTCTCTAATCCCTTTTTAATTATTATCAGGCAGTTACTTTCTTCTTATTTCTTCCGGCATAATGTACGGCCAGACCGATCAGAAGCCCCAGCGCAGCAGGACATACCCAGCCCAGTCCCAGTCCGGAAAGCGGCAGCACGCTGCCGATAGCGTCAATGACGCCGTCCAGATGGCAGGAAGCGCGCAGTGCGGCAGGCAGGGTGCGCAGCAGATCATAAAGAGAGGCTACCAGCGTCAGCCCGATGACCCAGTTATATACTGCCCTGTCATGCTCAAAGAACCTGCCGAACAACGCAAGCAGGATAAGGGTGATGGAAAGGGGGTACAAGAACATCAGCACCGGTACAGAGTATTCGATGATGGCGGAAAGGCCGAAATTGGCAATGATGAGGGAAATCAGCGTGAAGATGACCGCCCAGACCCGATAGGCAGGGCCCTTGGGGAACAGTCCGCTGAAGGTTTCGGCACAGCTGGTGATCAACCCGACTGCCGTTTTCAGGCAGGCAAGGGTTACAGTCACCGCAAGAATCAAGAGACCGATCCGACCAAGGAAGGTTTGGGAGATCTGTGCCAATGCGACACCACCGTTTTCGGCTGCGGGCAGTACGCCGCGGCTCTTGGCACTCATAGCGGTAACGGCAATATAAATAAGTCCCATAAACAGGCAGCTGAAGATACCGGCTTTTGCGGTATTGCTTGCTACTGCGCCGGGTTCATCAACGCCGAGCTCCCGGATAACCTGTACCACAATGATGCCGAAGGCGAGACTGGCAAGGGCGTCCATGGTGTTATAGCCCTCCAAAAAGCCGGTGAAGAAAGGCTGCTCGATATAGCTGCCCATAGGCTCTACACTGGCAACAGAAACGGCGGCAGGGGAAAGCAGCGTTACCACGACCAGAATGCCGAGGAACAGCAGGAAGAAGGGGTTGAGGATCTTGCCGACCCATGTAAGGATCTTACCGGGACGCAGCGAGAACAACAGCGCCGCAATAAAGAACGCCAGCGTGAACAGCAGGAGATACAGCTTCATATTGCCGTTCTGGGGAAGGATCTGTTCCAGCCCGACGGTGAAGGAAACG
>USBC01000013.1 GCA_900552845.1 uncultured Oscillospiraceae bacterium
TCCCGAATGATCCCGAAGATCTGCTCGACCAAAATGGGGGCAAGCCCCATCGAGGGCTCATCAAGCATCAGCAGCTTGGGGTGGCTCATCAGTGCGCGTCCCATGGCGAGCATTTGCTGCTCACCGCCGGAGAGGGTGCCGGCAATCTGCTTCCTGCGCTCCAGTAGGCGGGGGAAGCGTTGATAGACGCTTTCCAGATCCTCCTCAACACCGGAGAGAGAGCAGCTGAAGGCGCCCATCTCAAGGTTTTCCTGCACTGTCATTTGCAAAAAGACATGGCGTCCCTCCGGCACCTGCGCCAGCCCCATACCCACCAGCTTGTGGGCAGGAACGCTGCGCAGATCCTTGCCGTTAAAAAGGACAGAGCCGGAGCGGGGGTGCAAAAGACCGGAAACAGTGTTCAGAATGGTGGATTTTCCGGCGCCGTTGGCGCCGATGAGGGTAACGACCTCGCCCTCGTGAACCTCAAAAGAGACGCCCTTAACGGCATGAATGCTGCCATAGTAGACATGCAGATCATGGACACTTAGCAATTCACTCATGGTTACGCCTCCTTTTTGCGTCCCAGATAGGCTTCAATAACCTTGGGATCGGATTGAATATCCTCCGGTGAGCCTTTGGCGATGATGCGTCCGAAGCTGAGCACTGCAATGCCTTCGCAGATATTCATAACGAGGTTCATATCATGCTCGATAAGCAGGACGGCGATCTTGAAGGTATCCCGAATGGTACGAATGTTTTCCATCAGCTCTGCCGTTTCCGAGGGGTTCATGCCGGCGGCAGGCTCATCAAGAAGCAGCAGGCAGGGGTTGGTTGCCAAAGCGCGCAGGATCTCCAGCCGGCGCTGAGCACCGTAGGGCAGACTGCCTGCCTTGGCATTTGCAAACTGCTCCATGTGGAAAATGGAAAGCAGCTCCATGGCACGCTCGTGAGCAATGCGCTCGCCCTTCCAGTAAGCGGGCAGACGGAAGATCCCGCTTGCCATGTTGTATTTGATCTGGCTGCTCATGGCAACGGTAATGTTCTCCTCCACAGTCAGTTCTTGAAACAGGCGGATATTCTGGAAGGTGCGGGCAATACCGGCACGGTTGACCTGTGTGGTGGTCATGCCGTGGATATCCTTGCCGTCCAGCAGAATGGTGCCGTGGGTAGGCTGATAGACCTTGGTGAGCAGATTGAAAATGGTGGTCTTTCCGGCGCCGTTGGGACCGATAAGACCGGCGATTTCGGTGCGGCCGATGGTGATATCAAAGTTATCCACTGCCTTCAATCCGCCGAAGGTTACACCGAGATCAATGCACTCCAGTATGGGGCTGATGTTAGCATCACGCTCCGGCAGCAGCGCCACGCTGCGGTTGACCGGAACCAGCTTGGTTTTATGATTGGTCTTGACAGACATTCAGGCGCCCTCCTTTTGCAGGGATTTTTCTTTTTTCTTTCTGGCACTGCGCAGGAGCTCTGCCGGACGCAGCCGTTGGAAGAAATTCCGCATCGTGGGATTATAGGTTGTCAGCATGACGATAATGAGCACAATGGCATACAGCAGCATGCGGTAATCGGCAAATTCACGCATTGCCTCCGGCAGGGCGGTGAGCACAATAGCAGCAATGATAGACCCCGGAATGCTGCCCATGCCGCCCAGCACCACGATGACAAGGATCTCGATGGACATATTGTAATCGAAGGTGGCAGCCTTGATATTGGCAAAGAAGTGGCCGTACAGGACGCCTGCGGCGCCGGCAAAGAAGGCGGCAAGCATAAACACCGTGAGCTTGTAGCGGGTAACATCGATGCCGACCGATTCGGCGGCGATGCGATTGTCTCGAATCGCCATGATGGCGCGTCCATGCTTGGAACGCTTGAGGTTCATCATCACAAGGATAGTGAGCAGCACCAGCACAATGGCATAGGGCAGCAGCTTTTTGGCGTTGGAATAGATGGGATTGGTATTAAGCCCCAAAGCGCCGCCGGTGAGATCGAGGTTAGTGATGACATTCTTGATGATCTCGCCGCAGGCAAGGGTCACAATAGCGAGATAGTCGCCCTTGAGACGCAGTGCCGGAAGACCGACCGCAATGCCGAAGATTGCTGCGACCAGCCCACCAATGAGCATGGAAAGGGGCAGGCGAACCGGCATGGGGAGGACATCGACCAGTGCAATAGAGACAAGGCAGCCGGAGAAAAGGCCAACCGACATGAATCCCGCATGCCCGAGAGAAAGCTCTCCCAAAAGCCCGACGACAAGGTTAAGGGAAACCGCCAAAACGATGTAGACGGAGATGGGAATGAGCATATTGGAGAACTGGCGGGTAAGGTTACCGCCGTACAAAAGATAAGCGACGACTGCATAAACGACTGCAACCAGTGCGAAGGTCAGAAGATCGCTGCTGAATCGGAATTTTTTCTGTTTCATCTTCTTACACCTTCTCATTCATTGTTTTGCCCAAAAGCCCGGTGGGCTTGACCACCAGTACTACGACCAGAACACCAAAGACGATGGCATCTGCCCAAAGGGTGGAAATATAGGTCTTGGAAAGCTGCTCGATGAGACCGAGCAGGATACCGCCCAGCATGGCGCCGGGCACCGAGCCGATGCCGCCGAATACCGCGGCGGTAAATGCCTTGATGCCGGGCATGGCGCCGGTGGTGGGCTTGATGTAGGTATAGGACATGCCGTAAAAGATACTGGCAACGGCAGCCAGCGCCGAGCCAATGGCAAAGGTCAGGGCGATGGTGCGATTGACGCTGATCCCCATAAGCGTTGCGGCGGCTTTATCCTCACTGACGGCACGCATGGCCTTGCCCAGACGAGTGCGGTTGATGAAGAAGGAAAGCACCACCATGATGATTGCGGTAACCAGCAGAGTGAGAATGGTGATCCCGTTGATGGTGACGCTGCCGATGGTGATGTCTCCCAGCTGAACGAGAGAGGGATATGCCTTCTGTTGGGAGCCAAACAGGATCAGCGCAAGGTTTTGCAAAAAGTAGCTGACGCCGATGGCGGTGATGAGCACGCTGAGAGGCGGTGCCTGACGCAGCGGCTTATACGCCAGAAATTCGATGAGGACGCCGAGCAGCGCACAGACGAGAATGCTGATCAGCACAGCGATGAGAGGAGGCAGACCCATTTGCGCCACGGTGATGATGCCGGTATAGGCGCCGATCATGATGATATCGCCGTGGGCAAAGTTCAGCATCTTGGCGATGCCGTACACCATGGTGTAGCCCAGTGCGATAAGCGCATAAATGCTGCCCAGACTGAGACCGCTGATTAAGGTTTGGATAAAGTGTGTCATGGTAAGTTCAATCCTTTGCAGATAGGCTTGTGCCTCCGGACAGGAGAGCCTGTCCGGAGGACGCCGTTTTGACGGGATAGAAATGCCGGAGAATGATTACTCGTGGCTGTCAAACAGGGTGCCGACGCCATCGTAGTAGAGAATTGCGCTGGCATTCTTGCTGGTGTTGCCGTCCGAGCCCCAGGTCATGGTGCCGGTAACGCCCTCGACGGTGAGAGAGGTAAGTGCAGAGGCAAGCGCATCGCCGCTGGTGGAGCCGGCTTTTTCGATAGCAGCCTTGATGGCATAGACGGCATCATAGGCATCGGCAGCAAACTGATCGGGGGTAGCTCCGTAGGCTTCCTGATACTTTTTAACGAAGCTCTGAACATTTTCGGAGGGGTTATCGGCAGCGAAGGGGGTGAGCATCAGAACATTGTTGGCAATGGTGGGATCCTGCTCAACCTTACCGAGAATACCATCAAGACCATCGGCGCCGAAGAAGTAAACATCACCGGCAAACTTGCCGCGAGCCTGCGTAAGGAAGGTAGAGGCTTCCTCTGCATAGATGGGGATAAACACCAGCTTGACGCCGGAGGCGACCAGTGCATTGACCTGAGTGGAGAAATCGGTGCTGGTGGAGGCAGTGAAGGTCTGGGTTTCGGCAATGGTGATGCCCAGCTTGCCGCACTGATCTACGAAAGCATTGTACAGACCGACGGAGTAGTCGACATCGCTCTGATACAGGACGCCGACGGTATCAACGATGTTGTTTTCCTTGATGTACTGGGCAGCGGCGGCTCCCTGATAGGAATCGTAGAAGCAGACGCGGAATGCGCGGCTGTTGCCCTCGATGCACTTGTCGGCGGAGCCGGAGGGGGTAAGCAGCAGAACATCATCATCGCGGGCTGCCGCTACAACGGAGGCATTCTCGCCGGAGAGAACGCAGCCGAGAGAGACTTCCATGCCCCAGTCCATCAGCTTGCCGTAGGCGTTGACGGCGCTTTCGCTGTCGCCCTGGGAATCCTGATAGCTGAGCTCGACCTGCTTGCCGGCGATGCCGCCTGCTTCGTTGATCTCCTTGACGGCAAGCTCGGCGCCGTTCTTTTCGGAAAGACCGTAGTTGGCATAGGGGCCGGTCATGGGACCGATGCCGCCGATTTTAACGGTGGTGCTATCGGTGGTATTATTGCCGCCATTGGCGGAGGGTTCGCTGCCGCAGGCAGCAAGGGCTGCAACCATAAGAACAGCCATCATCATGCAAAGAAACTTTTTCATTTTTTCTTACTCCTTTGTAAATTGTGTTTAATACCTTCGCTTGGCAAGAGCACATACGGTTTTTGCGGGCATAAATGCCACGCAAAAACTCCGCAGGACTTTTCGACGAGCGAAAATCAGGTGATGACAAGGAAGAGAACCGTAGGAATACTTTGCGTATTTCAAGGTTCGATAACGCAGTCAGTGCCGATTTGCACATGGGGTCCCCGCAAGGTCGTAAGACCTTGTGGGGAGAGGAGGACGCACCGCAGCGGGGAGGGCTGCCCGTTAGGGTCAGCACGACTGAAGTGGAGGTTGCGTCCGACGAAAAAGCGTGTGTGTCCTTGTCAAGTGAAGGTACATATACAAAAAGCGGTTCTGCCGTTTGGCAGAACCGCTTAACTGTATCAATAACAGTTATCGCTCATTCATTCCCAAAACGACCAATATCATCGGCAAAAAAACCAGCAGGGGCAGTCGAATAATGCCGATCAGGCTAATAATGACAGCAGCAAAAATGGACGCCATAATCATGGCGCCCATCATAATGACGATATTGGAGGCAGAAGCAGTGCAGGCAGAAGAAGCCTCTGTGCAGGCAGAAGCAAAACGACGGCACTGATTGGCGGCAGAGAACATCTTCATGCAAGGGCTCCTTTCCTTCACCGCTTGGGTGAACTTGTTTTTGATGGTGCAATTTTAGCGCTTTAGTACAGTGATGTCAAGTGAAAAAACTGACAAATACATGGCGGGAAACAAGAAAAATTTTCGACAACAGGGAGAAATTGCAGAGCAGAAGCGAAAATAATGCCGGATTTCCAAAATAATTTTTATGGAATGGGGAAAGCCGATGAATTTTACTGACGGAACTCGTCCAGACGATGCAGGACCTTTTTGAGGAAAAACAGCGAGGAGATCAAGCAGACGACCTCCGCAATGGGAAAAGCCAGCCAGACATCATCGAGAACACCGGTAAGAGAGAACAGATATGCCACCGGAATGAGGACAATGAGCTGACGACCCAGTGAGACCAGCATACTGTAGATGCTTTTGCCCAGCGCCTGGAACACACTGCTGGCAACGATACTGACAGCAGCAAGCGGGTAGGTGAACGAGGTAATGCGGAACGCCGGAATGCCGATGGCGATCATTGCCTCGGAGGCATCGAAGAGATGAAGCAGCGGCACGGGCAGGAAGAAGAAGGCAGCCCAGCCCAGCAGCATAATGGTAACGGCGGTAATCATGGCGGTGCGGATCGCCTGATGAATCCGTCCGCGATTTTGTGCACCGTAATTATAGGCAACGATGGGAACAACCGCATTATTAAGCCCGAACAGCGGCATAAAGAAGAAGCTGTTGAGCTTAAAGTAAACGCCGTAGACCGCAGAAGCGGTGGTGCTGAACGCCAGCAGAATCTGGTTCATCAGATAGGTGGTGACAGAGCCAATGGCAGTCATCAGGATAGAGGGGAAGCCGATGGCATAGATCTCGCCGATGATGGGGAAATTAAAGCGGATCTTTTTGAGATTGATGCGGACATCGGAATTGTGCTTCTGATTGAGGATAATGCCCAGCGCCGCGGCGACGAGCTGACCGATGATGGTGGCGTAGGCGGCACCCTTGACGCCCATGGCGGGGCAGCCGAGGAGACCGAAGATCATAATGGGATCAAGAATGATATTGATGATGGCGCCGACACCCTGAATGTACATGGTGACGAGGGTTTGACCGGTGCCCTGCAGCATGCGCTCAGCGGTAATTTCCACAAAAATACCGATGGAGCCGATGCAGACGATGGAGAGGTATTCCGCCCCGTACTGTGCAATGATGGGAGAAACGCCCTTTTGCATGGAAAAGTAGAGGTGGGAACCAAAGATACCAAACAACGCAAACGCCGCAGCGGTGCAAATGGAAAGCAGAAGGCCGACATTGGCAACCTCCTCGGCGCCCTCGCGGTTTTTCTCTCCCAGACGGCGGGAAAGCAGAGCATTCATGCCCACGCCGGTGCCGGTGGCAAAGGCAATCATCAGATTTTGAATGGGGAATACCAGTGAAACAGCGGTAAGGGCGTCCTCGCTGATGCGTGAGACAAAGATGCTGTCTACGATATTATAGAGCGCCTGAATGAGCATGGAGATGATGAGCGGCAAAGCCATATTGAAAATAAGCTTTTTGACCGGCATGACCCCCATCTTGTTTTCTTTTGACATGGAATTGACGGGCATGATAACCTCCGCAAGAGTAATTTTGCATAAATACAAATATAAAATATAGTATACTCTTACAAAAAAGGAATGTCAACGAGAGAAGAAAAAGGGAACAAGAAGAAATGTAGCATTACAATTGATGTGAGACTAAAGGTATAGAAAAAAGCGATAGAGTTCGTTAAAATCAAGTTACCACACAATCCTTTAACGAAAGGCACTATCGCTATGGAAATGATAACACAAAAAAAGAAACATAACAAGAGATATTTGCCGCATGAAACAACAACAAGAAGAAAAGGGAACAAAAGGAAAAAAGGAGGGCGCCGACCAGGGGAACAAGACCAGTCGGCGCCTTGAGCTAAGAGTGGGAGATGATGGCTTTTTACGATTCAAGCTCCTTCATGCGCTTCGCAAGGAAGGAATCAAAGTTTGCGATGATCTGATCGAAGGGCTGGGAGGCGTCATCGAGGCCCAGACCATAGAACGGAGGCATGGGCAGACCGCGATCGCGGATCGCCTTCTGCATTTCATCGACATAGACGCCGATGCCCTCGATAACGGCATCGCCGTAATCCAGCGGAGCCTCGGGGGGACCGCCCCAGTTTTCGTCCCAGCTGGTCAGCCCGCAGCCGCAGGTGGGGGAACCGTCGCAGCACAGCACCGCCACAGTATCATAATCCATCTGCATATAGGAGTACATGTAGTCTACTTCCTTTTCTGCCAGCTGACGGCAGTGACGGCGGAAGCCAACATTATCATAGAGATTTTTGGTGTGCTGCCAGCGCTGGATACCGAGATACAGGGTCTCGGGGCAGTCCATCTGCTGTACGCCAAGGTCATACTTCGCCAGAATATCGATAAATTCCTTGCTGAAGCCGCCGTAGCGCGCCAGCGGAAGCACCTTGTTATTGGTATTCAGCAGGCAGCTGGAGCAAAAGACGATCTTTTTGCTGCGTTTGTCATTTTTATTGTTCATTGCCATAAGATTTGCCTTCCTTTGCTTAGAGATTTTCCGCGGTGAGACGGAAATCAATATTTTCCTGCTTGCCTTCAAACTCCAGCGTGCGGCGGGCGGGCACCGTGCGGCAGACGATACGACCGCGGCGAATGACATAGAGGCACTCGCTTTGTAGGCGGATTGCGTCGAACTCGCTTTCGGCGTCCAGTACGATCATATTGGCGGGGTTGCCGACCGCCAGGCCGTAACCGGTAAGGCACATAGTGCGGGCACTATTGCAGGTGATCATATCAATGAGTTGGGCGACCTGCGGGTAACCGCTGAGCTGGGCATAGTTCATCAGCAGGGCGGCGCCGGCAAGCGGCGAGCCCTTGCCCATGGGATACCACGGATCCATGATGTCATCGCTACCGATACAGACATTGATGCCGTTTGCCAGCAGTTCATCGACACGGGTGTGACCGCGGTGACGGGGATAGCCGTCGGTGCGGTTCTGCAGGCAGGAGTTGGCGAAGGGATTGGTGACCATATTCATCTGGGCTTTTTTAAGGAAGCCCATGAGCTTGAATGCGAAGTCATTGTTGTAGTTGTGCATGGCAGTGGTGTGGCTTGCCGTAACACGACCCTGCATTCCGCGGACGATGGTCTCTCGCGCCATAGACTCGACATAGCGGGACTGGTCATCGGTGTTTTCATCGCAGTGGATATCGATGAGCGCGCCGTACTTTTCCGCAAGGTCAAAGACAAACTTAACATCGCGCAGACCGTCCTCGGGGCTGTACTCCATGTAGGGCAGACCGCCCACAACATCGCAGCCCAGCTTCATGGCGTTTTCCATCAGGTCGGTGTGACCCTTTTCCGTGAAGATGCATTCCTGCGGGAACGCGACGATCTGAAGATCGACAAGATCCTTCATTTCCTCGCGGACTTCCAGCAGCGCTTCCACCACAGTGCCGGTCGGCTCGGTGGCATCGGCGTGGGTACGCAGGAACATGGAGCCGTTGGCGACCTCCCACTTAATGACATCGCGGGCGTTCTTCTTGATGGTCTCCTTGGTGAGACCCTGCATGCGCTCTCCCCAAATGTTGATGCCCTCGATGAGGGTGCCACTCATATTGTAGCGGGGCTTGCCGACGCTTAGGACGGCGTCTAGATGCAGGTGGGCATCGCAGAATGGGGCGGAGACCAGCTTGCCGGCGACATCGATGACCTCATCGGCAGGGTAAGAAAGCCCGCCCCCGATCTCGGCAAAGACACCGTCCTTGATGTAGAGATCGGTGAGCTCCTGATGACCGCGCATTCTGGCGTTTTTGATGAGAATAGTGCTCATGGTTTAGTTACCGCCTTTCTCCATGGATCATTTCTTATCGGCGACCAGATAATACAGGATACCGATGACGAGGAAGGTGGGAATGCAGGAACCAAGAACCGGCCAGAAGTAATAGAGCATGTTGTACATAACGGCACCGATGAGCCAGATGATGATGGCCTTCCAGTTAAAGCCGCCCTTGAACCAGTACTTGGAGGTGCTATCCTCTGCCAGCATTTCCTCGGGAACCACTTTCTGTTTCTTGATGAGGAAGTAATCTACCAGCATGATAGCGATAAGCGGAACGAAGATGGAGCCGACGATGGTGAGGAAGCTGATGAAATGACCGATGAGGTTGGGGATCAGCGCGATACCGGTCATAACGATGCCGCCGATGCCGATGATCTGCCAGGGCTTCGCCTTGGGCCAGACATTGACGAAGGAAATGGAGGCGGAGTAGAGGTTCATAACATTGGTGGTAACGGAGGACAGCACGATGATGAGCAGTGCGGGAATACCAAGCCCCAGAGAAAGCAGCATATCAACAGGGTTGGCATTGCCGGTGGTCATATAGGAGATGCCGCCCACGAACATGAAGCCCGCAGCACCGGCGAGGGAGCCGATGAGGGTGCCCCAGCTGGAGGAGGACTTGCTCTTGGCGTAGCGGGTGTAGTCGCAGACCATGGGCCCCCATGCAAAGGCGTTGCTGGCTACGATATCAAGACCGGCAAGCAGACCGATGGCGGCGACGGGCTGATAATTGGTGATGCTGCTCCAGCCGTAGTTCTTGATGATGAGAACGGCGGAAACAACGGTGAGGATCGCCAGCAGCGGAACGGAAACACGCTGCAGCCAGGTGATGGAACGCACACCGTAAGCGGTGATGACGAGCTGAACGATGCCGGTGACAACGATCCACAGGGCAAGGTTCTCAAAGCCGGTCATTGCCTTGACGATGCTGTTGATGGAAGCGCCGCAGATAACGGTGACATTGGCGCCCCAGCCCAGCAGCTGAATGCCATTGGCGACAGAGGGCAGATAGGAGCCCTTGACGCCGAAGGTCATGCGGGTGGCAGCCATGGTGGGGATACGGACATTGAAGCCGATGACGCCCAGCGCCAGCAGGGGCAAGAATACCAGAATATTACCGGCGAGCAGAATGAGCATCATTTTGCCGAAGCCCAGCTCTGCCAGCGAGCCGCCGATCATCAGGCGGGGGACGGCGACATTGGCACAGAACCAGATGAATGCCATATCCCACAGACCGGTTTTCTGTTCGGTCAATGGGGTTACGACCAAGCCTTCCTTTTCTAATTTCATAAAACTACACTCCTCAAATATTCTTGAATCTTTCTATTTTTGAACACTGTTTTGTGCGCGCGCCACACATTACATTTTCATGTTACCGTCATTATTCGGGAGTGTCAAATGAGAAAAAGAGAATTTTGACTGAAATAGAACGGAAAAACATTGCTTTTTGGGCCGAAAAAGTGTATTATTTACGCAAATTGGACTTCGCTGTTTCTGATTAAGGTAAAAATGGTGCTGAATTTCACAAATATGCCAAAAAATAAACAACAATTTGACGATTTTGAACAAGAGGAAGAGATTATCAAAGGCAAGACAATGAAGCGGAAAGCACATGAAAGTGCTGTTTTACGCAAATTTTGACACCAAAAAAAGATTAGAGGAGGCTAAAACGGTAAACTGCACAAAAGCGATAACGGATTTTCGACAAAACGAGAGGGTGGGAAAAATATGGCGACCATTCAGGAGATTGCGAAGCGGGCGGGTACATCGGTGGCGACGGTGTCGCACGTCATCAACCGGACAAGGTTCGTCAGTGACGAACTGCGCGGCCGTGTGGAGCGGGCCATGGAGGAGCTGGGTGCGCCAAAGCAGGAGCGTGGGAAGATCACGGTGGGCTTTTTACTGCGCAACTACCGGTGCAGCTTTGCCGAGGACCTGATAGACGCCCTGCACTGCTGTGGGGATATCCACAACCGCGAGGAGCTTTCTCACCGTGTGGTGGGTCCCGGTGATATCGAGGTGGTATCGATTTTGGTAAAGACCGAGATGACCCTGCAGGAGCTGAAAACTTATCAGAAGCGCTATGGGTTGGACTACATCATACTGGACTACACGGTGCGGCTGGTGCAGACCCGCTATCACGAGACGGTAGAGGCGCCCATCATCTTCCTGAACCACGACCCGAAGGTGTACCCGCGCTGCTACCACATCAACTTTGATTACCGTGCGGCTATGGTAGCGGCGCTGCGACATATGGTCTCGCTGGGTCACCGCAATATTTTAGTCATCACCCCCAGGGAAAACCCCTATACCAACCGGCTGGTGCTGGAGACCTGCAAGCTGTTCTACAAGCAGAACCACATGGTATTTCCCGATGAAAATCTGGTGGAGATTGAAACCTACCTGTTCCGCACGCTGGCGCTGGAAAACCTGGAACAGGTGCTGGGGACGCTGCAAAGCCGAGGCATCACCGGTATCATCGCCACCGAAATGATGGCGACGATGCATGTGGTGGATTATCTGAGTCACAAAGGGGTGGATATGCCACAGGATATCTCGCTGCTGGCGATCGGGGATATTTTCCTAACCAAGTACCTGTTCTTCAACCGCACCCGCATCGATATGAGGATCATCGAGGTGGTGCAGGATATCATCAGCATTATAAAAGAGAATGGCAGCCAGCGCTTTTACAGCGTTTCGCCGGAATTTATCACCGGCGACAGTACCAAGGCGCTAGTCTTTGACCAGTTTGATCGCCCTGGCGCCAGCCAGCTTTCACTGGAGCTCTCCGAGGCGGATATCCAGAAGGTGCGTGCCGGTGACTACAAGGTATGTGTTTCCGCATTTATGGAAACGACGCCGGTTTCCCATTCCCAGCTGGAGGGGCTGCGCGACGGGCTGAATACATTGGGGATCCACATGGTGCATAAAACCGACGCCCACGGCAGCTACGAGATACAGAATTTGCAGTTACAGGGCTTCGCCGCGGCAAAGCCGGATGCCGTTATCTGTATCCCCAATCTTGATGAGAGCAGCGTTTCGCCGTTCCGCAAACACCTGCCTCGCCGTACCAAGGTGCTGTTTTCCTCCTGCGCGCCGACAGGCTTTACTGCGAACCAGTATGATTGCTGCATTGCCAGCAACATGGTGGAAAGCGGCAAGCAGGCAAGCTGGCTGCTGGGCAAATATATGACGGCGCACGGGCTGACCCACGCTGCCTATCTGTGCTATGGCGGGGATTCCCAGCCGGCGCGGCACCGTGACCGCAGTGCGATCAGCATACTGGAGGAGGAGTTTCCGCTGATCACGCTGGATAAGGTGGTGCAGTATACCGAGGAAACGCAGGCTTATACCATGATAAACGACCTGCTGCAGGAACTGCCGCAGATCGAGGCGCTGTACATCAGCCAAAGTCGCATGGCGGAGGCAGTGCTGGGGGTGCTTTCGCTGCTGGGGCGTGCCGATATCAAGGTGGTGACGCAGGGCGTAAGTCGGGAAGTGATAGACCAGCTGGACGAGCACAGCAATGTCATCGGCGTGGTGGTGCCGAACAGCTACGAGATCGGGCGGTTGCTGGCGTATGCTTGTGCCCACTACTTCCTTGGGGTGGAGCCAGCTCCCTTTGTGGCGGTCGATCCGGTGGCGTTCACACCGGAGAATCTTTCTGGCGCGTGGCTGAGCGTGATGAAAAACAAGCTGACATAATTAATTCCCCTGCCGTTCCCGAAAAAAGGAGCGGCAGGGGGAGTGTTTTTGTGCCTTTACAGAGTAACAAGGTTTTGAAGAACCTCGACCATTTTTTCCAGAGAAGGGACAGGGATAAACTCGTGAATAGAGTGGAAATTGAGTCCGCCGGTGGAAAGATTGGGACAGGGCAGCCCCTCGTAGGAGAGGCGAGCGCCATCGGTGCCGCCGCGGATCGCAACGATTTGAGGCGTGACCCCCGCTTTTTCCATAGCAATTTCTGCGTTGCGGATCAGATGCATATGACCGGTGAGCTTTTCTTTCATGTTGTAGTAGCTGTCGGTCATGCGCAGGGTAAAGGTGCCGGAGCCGTATTTTGCATTCATGTAATCGGCAGTCGCCTGCATAAGCGTTTTGCGACGCTCAAATTTTTGGCGGTCATGGTCACGAATGATATAGTGCGCTTCGGCGGAGGATTCATCGCCCGAAAGCTCGCAGAGGTGGAAAAAGCCCTCGTAGCTTTCGGTATGGGCGGGCGTTTCGGCTGCAGGCAGCAGTCCGATGAATTCCGCCAACATCAGGGAGGCATTCCGCATCTTGTTCTTGGCGCTGCCGGGGTGGATATTAAGCCCCTGTACCAAGACGGTCGCCGAGGCGGCATTGAAGTTCTCATATTCGATCTCGCCCAGCTCGCCGCCATCGACGGTGTAGGCCTCTTTAGCAGGAAAGCGCTCCATGCGGAAGCGGTCGGCACCTCTGCCGATCTCCTCATCGGGGGTGAAGCAGACGGCGATGGGACGGTGCTTAATTTCGGGGTGTGCCAACAGCGTCTCACATAGGGTGACGATCTCCGCCACGCCGGCCTTATCGTCGGCACCCAGCAGGGTAGTGCCGTCGGTAACGATCAACTCCTGCCCGATGTATTGCTCCAGAAAGGGATAATCGGCGGGGGAGAGGACGGAAGCCCCCAATTCCAACACGCCGCCCTTGTAACGGACGGTGCGAGGCTTAATATTTTCACCGCTGACGGCGGGGCTGGTATCCATATGGGCAATCAGCCCCAGTGCCTCGCCTTCGCCGGCAAGATAGCCGTAAACATAGCCATCGGCATCTTGCTCTACATCGGTAAGACCGATGGCTTTGAGTTCCTCGGCAAGCGCTGCGCCCAGCGCAAGCTGACCGGCGGTGGAGGGACAGCTTTCACTTTGTTCATCGCTGTTAGTGGGATAGCTGACATATCTTAAAAAGCGTTCGGTGACATTCATGATGGAAAACCTCCTGTTATTTCAAAAATCCGTTGATAATCTCCTGCTCGGCCTCCTCTTCGGTCAGCCCCAGTGTCATCAGCTTGATGAGCTGTTCGCCGGCGATTTTGCCAATGGCGGCTTCGTGAATGAGGGCGGCATCGACATGGTTGGCGGTAAGCGCCGGCGTGGCGATGACACATGCCTGATCCATGATGATGGCGTCACATTCACTGTGACCGGCGCAGGCATTATTGCCATTGATGCTGCTGCAAAATTCCTGCCGGCTGTGGTCACGCGCCACGCTGCGGCTGACCACATCGGCGCTGCAGTTTTCGCCGTTCAGGTCAATGGTAAAATCGGTGACGGCGTGCTGATCGCCGGCTGTCATAATCTTTTCGTGCACCGTGAGGGCGGAGTCTGCCGCCAGTGTGCCGCCGGTTTTGCGCAGGGTGTCGTCTACGCCGGCAATTTGGGTGGTCTCCATTTCCATGGAGGCACCCTCCTCCAAATAAACGATGGTGGTGGGGTTCATTACCCGTTTGCCGCGCCCCTCGCCCTCTCCGTAATGCTTTTCGACATAGCGCAGATGCGCGCCTTTTCCCACGTGGAAGGTATGGATCCCATCGTGGGAGGTTTCCTCGGCGCCGGCACAATGGATCCCGCAGCCTGCAATGATGACAACATCAGCATTTTCGCCGATATAAAAGTCATTGTAGACAAGGTCCTTCAGTCCTGTTTGGCTGACGACCACGGGAATGTGGACGCTTTCATTTTTTGTGCCGGGAGCGATGATAATATCAATACCGGGCTTATCGGTTTTGGTGACGATATTGATGTGCGCGGTAGTGTTGCGGCCGGCAGCGGCACCGTTGGCACGGATATTATAGGCGCCGACAGGCAGACTATCAAGGTCTGCTATCTCTTTTAACAGCCTTTTCTGAACTTCGTCCATCATGTTCATCGCACCTCCTTTACGGAATCGGAAAGCATACTGCATACCGGCGGAGCGGTATCGATATTGCGCAGCAGCCGGGGGAGAACCTCCTCGCGGGGACCGCATTCCGCCAGATGACCGTCCTTCAGCAGGACGATGGTATCCGCAATATTGAGGATCCGTTCCTGATGGCTGATGATGAGGATACTGCCGCGGGTCTGTTCATACATCTTTTGAAAGACGCGAATGAGGTTCTGAAAGCTCCAAAGGTCGATACCTGCCTCCGGTTCATCAAAGACCGAAAGGGCGGTGCCGCGCGCCAACACCATTGCGATCTCAATACGCTTTAATTCGCCGCCGGAAAGACTGGCGTCCAGCTCGCGGTCAATGTAGTCACGCGCGCAAAGCCCGACCTCGCTGAGATAGGCGCAGACCTCGGCAATATTGGCATTTTTGCCGGCGGCAAGATTCATCAGGTCACCGACCCGTAATCCCTTGAAACGTACCGGCTGCTGAAAGGCATAGCTGATGCCGCGGCGTGCACGCTCGGTAATGGAAAGCTTGGTGATATCCTCGCCGTCCAGCAGAATGCGTCCTGCGGTGGGGCTGTAAATGCCTGCAATGATCTTTGCCAGTGTGGATTTTCCGCCGCCGTTGGGACCGGTGATGGCGACAAAGCGGTCCTTGATCGTTAGGCTGATGTCGTGCAGAATTTCCCGATTTTCTTCGGTTTCGTAGCTGATGTGTTGCAATTCCAGCATAGAGGACGCTCCTTTTAGAAGAAAGTAGTAATCCTTAAATAAGACTTTACGGGTATAGTTTACACGCTTTTTGGCGAAAGTGCAATAGAGAAGATGTAATTGGAACGAAAAATAGCAGGAAGGGTAAGGAGAGCGAAGTTAGCCGCAGCAAACTGCACAAGAAAAATGTTAGCAAAGGCTAACTTGATGGAGGGAGTGACAAAAATGCGATAAAGGGAAATTTTTTTAATAAAAACGCATTGACAAGAGGGGAGGAGATTTGTATGATAAGGATTGGTTAGCGAGGACTAACCGCCAAAATGAACAAGATCGGAGTATTCCGACCGGAAAACGGAGGAAACGCCATGATGCCCCTGAGTTTGGCACAAGTCGGTGAGGAAAACATAATCAAGCGGATCGGCGGCAGCCCGGAGGTAAAGCGCCATCTGGAAAATCTGGGATTTGTGGTCGGCGGCGAGGTAACGGTTGTCAATACGCTGGGCGGCAATGTCATTGTGAATGTAAAGGAAGCAAGAGTTGCCATCAGCAAAGAGATGGCGGTAAAAATAATGGTATAACGGCAGCGATGCCTTTTTACACTACAAGAGCAAAATGTGACAAAGGAGGAACCGACGATGAAAAATCTGAAAGAGGCTAAGATCGGAGAAACCGTCCGCGTGGTGAAGATCCACGGCGAGGGCGCTGTCAAGCGCCGCATCATGGATATGGGGCTGACCAAAGGCGTGGAGGTCTATATCCGTAAGGTAGCGCCGCTGGGCGATCCCATTGAGGTAACGGTGCGTGGCTACGAGCTTTCTTTGCGTAAAGCGGACGCCGAGCAGATAGAGGTAGAATGACTTATTCTGGCGGGAGCTTTTCCCGCATTTTTAACGACAAACGGTTAGCAAATGCTAATCAGAATGCTAATCACAGAGTATCAGAAAGAGAGGCATAACGCATGGATATTAGAATTGCCCTTGCCGGAAATCCGAATAGCGGCAAGACCACCCTGTTTAACGCACTGACCGGTTCCAATCAGTTTGTCGGTAACTGGCCGGGCGTCACCGTTGAGAAAAAGGAGGGCCGGCTGAAGAAGCACGAAGGTGTTACCATCACCGACCTGCCCGGAATTTATTCCCTTTCCCCCTATACGCTGGAGGAGGTGGTAGCCCGCAACTATCTGCTGAGCGAGCGCCCCGATGCGATCTTGAATATCATCGACGGCACCAATCTGGAGCGCAACCTGTATTTGACCACGCAGCTGACAGAGCTGGGGATTCCGGTCGTTGTTGCCATCAACATGATGGATCTGGTAAAGAAGAACGGCGACAAGATCAATGTAGAGGAGCTTTCCCGTCAGCTTGGCTGCCCGATCGTAGAGATCTCCGCCCTGAAGGGAACCGGCATTATGGCTGCCGCAGAAGCTGCCATCGATGCCGCCAAGAACGGCAAGACCGTCCCGCAGCACACCTTCTCCGGCAGCGTAGAGCATGCGCTGGCGCACATTGAGGAGGCTGCCGTACACAACATGCCTGAGGAGCAGCAGCGCTGGTACGCCATCAAGATCTTCGAGCGGGACGATAAGGTGCTTTCCTCCCTGAATATCGATAAGGGCGTGCTGGAGCACATCGAAAACGACATCAAGGCAGTGGAGACCGAGATGGACGATGATGCCGAATCCATCATTACCAATGAGAGATATATCTACATCGGCGAGGTCATTAAGGCATGCTACAAGAAAAAGAACCATGGCGGGCTTTCCGCATCCGATAAAATTGACCGCATCGTGACCAACCGCTGGCTGGGCCTGCCCATTTTCGCAGCCGTCATGTTTATCGTTTACTGGGTTGCCATGGTGGGCGTGGGCGCCCCCGCTACCGACTGGGCGAATGACGGACTGTTTGGCGATGGCTGGCATCTGCTGGGTATTGGCAGCAAGGCATATCATGAACAGGCAGACGATTATACCGCAGCTACTCAGGCGGTAGATGCCTTCTTGGGTCTGGACATGGAAGCGGAGGATTTTGATGCCGATGCGGCCTTGGCGGAGATGAAGAAATTTAAGCCCGCCGGAAACACCGCTACCATAGAGGTAGAAGATGAAGAAACCCTTGCGGTTGACGAGTGGACTGCATACTATGACGCAATCCCTGAAGGAGCAGATGAAGATACCACTGTTCCCATGACTTATGTAGACGCAGTAAGCTATCTGGAGAAGAACGGCTTTGATGAGCCTGATCCTGCTGATTACGGCGTTTGGGTGCCCGGCATTCCGGTGCTGGTAGGCAATGCACTGGAATCTGCCGGTACTGCCGACTGGCTCTCCGGTCTGATCCTTGATGGCATCGTAGCCGGTGTCGGCGCAGTTCTGGGCTTTGTTCCCCAGATGCTGGTGCTGTTCCTGATGCTGGCATTTCTGGAGGCGTGCGGCTACATGGCCCGTATCGCTTTTGTGCTTGACCGTATTTTCCGCAAGTTCGGTCTTTCCGGTAAATCCTTTATTCCCATGCTTATCGGTACCGGCTGCGGGATCCCCGGCATCATGGCTTCCCGTACCATCGAAAATGAGCGGGATCGCCGTATGACCATCATGACCACCACCTTTATCCCCTGCGGCGCCAAGGTTCCCTTTATCGGCATGATTGCCGGCGCTTTGTTCGGCGGCAGCGCATGGGTCTCCACCTCCGCTTACTTCATCGGCATGGCGGCGATTATCCTTTCCGGTATTATGCTGAAGAAGACCAAGATGTTTGCCGGCGACCCTGCTCCCTTTGTAATGGAGCTGCCCAATTACCGCTTCCCCTCGGCAAAATCCGTGGTTCTGCTGATGTGGGAGAAGGCGAAGGATTTCCTGACCCGGGCGTTTACGGTGATCTTTATGGCTACGGTCATCATCTGGTTCATGCAGACCTTCGATACCCGGCTGAACGTGGTGGAAAACAGCGCCGACAGCATTCTCGCCGCGCTTGGGCGGCTGGTATCGCCCATCTTTGCGCCGCTGGGCTTCGGCGATTGGCGGATGGTGACGGCGCTGGTGTCCGGCTTCACCGCGAAGGAAGCGGTGGTCAGCACTTTCGGCGTGATTCTGGGCGTCAGCACGGAACAGCTTGGCATTGCGCTGCACTCCCTGTTTACAACGGCGTCGGCGGCGAGCTTCCTTGCCTTCTGCCTGCTGTACACCCCCTGTGTGGCGGCGGTTTCCACCATTAAGACGGAGCTGAAATCCGGCTGGAAGACGGTGGGGATCGTGTTTGCACAGTGTCTGGTTGCCTGGCTGGCGGCATTCATGGTCTACCATGTGGGGCTGCTGCTGACATGAGCTGGCTGGATTATCTGCTGCTTGCCCTGATCGGCGGGTACTGTGCGTACTTACTGCTGCGCAGAAAGAAAAAAGACGGCTGCTGCGGGGACTGCTCCCGGTGCGGCGGCTGCGGCAGGAAAAGCGAAAAATAAATGACCCGCTGTCATCCGATTTTGGTGGATGACAGCGGGTTTTGCACTATATTATTGCTTCCTTCGCCGGTTGTACAGCTTGGCAAGGCCGCCCTCGCTGGTTTCCCGGAAGCGGTGATCCAGATTGACGCCGGTCTCCCGCATGGCGCGGCACACCATGTCGTAGCTGATGTTCCGGGAGCCGGTGAGAAAATAGCTCAAATTGCAGGCGTTCATGGCGCGGACTGCGGCGACGGCGTTGCGTTCGATGCAGGGGATCTGCACAAGGCCGCAGATGGGGTCGCAGGTCAGACCCAGATGGTGCTCCATGGCGACCTCCGCGGCGTACTCCACCTGATCCAGATTCTGGTGGTACAGCTCTGCCAGTGCCGCTGCGGCCATGGAGCAGGCGGTGCCGATCTCCGCCTGACAGCCGCACTCCGCCCCGGAGATGGAGGCGTTGGTCTTGGTCAGGTTGCCGATGATGCCGGCGGTGGCAAGCCCCCGGCAAACTTGCTCGTCGGTAAAGCCTTTCGTCACCTGAGCGTATTTGAGGACGGCGGGCAGCACGCCGCAGGCGCCGCAGGTGGGGGCGGTGACGATGGTGCCGTTGTCGGCGTTCTGCTCGGCGGCGGCAAAGGCGTAGGCGCAGACCTGCTGCAGCTCACGCACCTGCGGAATATCGACCTGATGCGTGCGCTCGAGCAGATATTTTGCCTTGCGCTGGACATTGAGCCCGCCGGGGAGCACGCCTTCTGCGGTCAAGCCGTCACGAACCTCCTGCCGCATGGCGTCCCAGACGCCCTTGAGGAAGGTACGGATCTCGGGGCCCTCGTTGAGCTCGACGTATTCGGGCAGGCTGACGCCGCGCCACGCGCAGAACTGCGCGATCTCCGCAAACGAGTTTTCCGGATAGACCTCGGGCGGTTCGAGTCCGGGACGGCCCTCAACGATGATGTCACCGCCGCCGATGGACTCAACGCGCATAAACCCGATCTTCTCCGCGCCGCGGAAGGCGCTGAGGTCAA
>USBC01000014.1 GCA_900552845.1 uncultured Oscillospiraceae bacterium
ATATTTGCCCCATGTGTGTTCCCGAAGACGTAGTTGCCAAGGAGAAAGAGATCGTTCTGGCTCAGATTGAGAACGATCCTAAGTTGGCTGGCAAGCCCGATCAGGTTAAAGAGAAGATGGTAGACGGCCGTATCAATAAGTATTACAAGGAAGTCTGCCTGCTCAAACAGCCCTTTGTTAAGGACGGCGAAATTGATGTCGCAGAATACATTGAGAAGACCGGTAAGGAACTGGGCGGCACCATTAAGGTTGCTGATTTCGTTCGCTACGAAAAGGGCGAGGGCATCGAGAAGCGTGAGGACGACTTCGCTGCCGAAGTTGCCAGCATGGTCAAGTGATTTAACTAAAATGAATAGACAGCAGCTATCCTTATGGGTGGCTGCTGTTTTTTTCTAAATACAATATGTAAGATTACCTGTTGATTTGAACAAAAAAATGCGTTATTATGTGTTATATCAAACAACAAGGAGGACACCAAGGTGAAATTTTCCGAGATGAAATATGAAAGACCAGATGCAGAGCAGCTAAAGTTAGAGCTGAATGGGCTGACCGAGAAGCTGAAAGCAGCCAAAAGCTACGTTGAAGCAAAAGAGCTGTTCCTTGCGCATGAGAAGCTGAATAAGCACATCAGCACCCTTGCCAATCTTGCCCATATCCGCCACACCATTGATACCCGCAACGCCTTTTATGATGGGGAAATGAAGTTTTGGAATAAGGCAGATCCCGAGCTGGAGGAATGTAATCAGGCATGGACGCAGGCGATGCTGGAGTCCCCCTACCGTCCGGAGTTTGCTGCGGAATATGGCGATTTGATGTTTGTGAATGCTGAAATCGCCCGCAGGACATTCTCTCCCGCAATCATTGAAAATCTGCAAAAGGAAAACGAGCTGACCGTAGAATACGAAAAGCTGTTGGCTTCTGCGCAGATCCCCTTTGAGGGCGGCGTATATACTCTTTCGCAGCTGACGCCCTTTAAGAGCGACCCCGATGATGCACGCCGTTTGGCTGCATGGAAGGCCGAAGGCAACTGGTACAAGGAGAATCAGACCAAATTTGATGAGCTGTATGATAAATTGACCCATCTGCGGGACGAGATGGGCAAAAAGCTCGGATATGAGGGATATACGACGCTGGGCTATTATCGTATGGGCCGTAACTGCTATACCAAGGAAGACATTGAAAAGTTCCGTAAGGCGGTCGTAAAGTATCTGGTTCCCGTAGCGGACAGCATTTACCGCGAGCAGGCAAAGCGTCTGGGCAAGGAATATCCTATGAGCTTTGCGGATAATGCGCTGGAATTCCGCTCCGGTAATCCCAAGCCGGTAGGAACCCCTGATGAGATCCTTGCTATGGGTCGTAAGTTCTATGATGAACTTTCTCCCGAGACCGGCGAGTTTTTCCGCATGATGCTGGATAATGAGCTTCTTGATGTGCTTTCCACCGAGGGAAAGCGCAGCGGAGGCTACTGCACCAGCATCGCCGATTATGAGGTTCCCTTTATCTTTGCTAACTTTAACGGCACCCAGCACGATGTGGAGGTCGTGACCCATGAGGCCGGTCATGCCTTTGCTGCTTACATGAACCGCCATCGCATTCCCACCTCCTACATTTGGCCCAGCATGGAGGGCTGCGAGGTTCATTCCATGTCGATGGAGTTTATGGCGTGGCCGTGGGCAGAAGGCTTCTTCGGTGAGGACGCACGTAAGTTCCGTTACAGCCACCTTTCCGGCGCTTTGACCTTTATTCCTTACGGCACCATGGTGGATCACTTCCAGCATGTGGTATATGAAAAGCCCAATATGACTCCGAGAGAGCGTCATAACGTCTGGAAGGAGCTGCTGGGCGTCTATATGCCGTGGATGAAGCTGGACGGCGATATTCCGTTCTACAGTGAGGGCGAGGGTTGGCAGCGTCAGCACCATATTTATTCCAGCCCGTTCTATTACATCGATTACTGTCTGGCACAGACGGTAGCTCTGCAAATGTGGGCGATGGAGCAGAAGGATCGTAAGGACGCTTGGGAGCATTACATGGCATATACGCGTCAGGGCGGCAGCTGTGTCTTTACCGAGCTGCTGAAAAATGCCGGACTGCAAGCGAGTGGCTGAAAGATTACGATCTGACCGGTATCGAATAAATAAACTGTTAAAATGATAGGAATGGGGCAGGGGACTTGCATAAAACTTTACTGCAATTCCAAAACCCATCTGTCAAAATGGACAATATCGTGCAAATATAATTGACAAATGAATATTTTTGTGATAGTATATTAAAAAAATTTTTATATAATACAGGATTCAAAATTAAATCCTGCATGTCGCAGAGTTTTGCCCTTGGTTTTCAGATATAATTGGACTGAAACCACCTAATTTGTGAATTCGCGGCGCAAGCCCGATTCAAAATAACAAAACGAAAATATTTTAAGGAGGAAATTGCAACATGAAAAAGTTTCTGGCTCTGTTGCTCGCTGTAGTCATGGTTCTTACCATGGTAGCCTGCGGCGAGAAGAAAGCAGACGGTCAGGTTGTTATCGGTTCTTCTACCGAAGCTTCCGGCGACTGGGCCTATTCCGCTTTCGTAAGAAACCCCAATGCCACCGATAAGGCGGTTATGACACTGACCGATGATATGACCACTGTCGACAGTGATCAGCACGGTAACTATGGAATCAACAAGACTGTCGTTAAGTCCTACGAGCGTATCGAGGAGGAGAACGGCAACGTTACCTACAAGTTCGTCATCAATGACGGCCTGAAGTTCAACAACGGTGAGGCTGTTACTGCGCAGAACTTTGTCGCCTGGACCATGTTCCTCGTCTCCCCCGCAGGTAAGGAGATGGGCGTTGTTTCCCCTACCTATAACATGCTGCCCGGCGGCCTGGCTTATCGTAACGGCGAGACCAACGTTCTTTCCGCGGTACGTCTGTATGATGAGAAGACCTTCTCCATCACCATCGCCAAGACCGGCGAGGATGGCGAGACCTCTTATCTGCCTTACTACTATGACATTACTTATGCCGCCATGCAGGCTGTTAACCTCACCTACTGGTTCGGCGAGGGCTGGTCTGTTAAGGATGACGGCGAGGGCGTTTACTTTGTAAATGCTGACGGCAAGGAGTTCACCGCTGCAACCGTTGGTGAGACCGTTGAGGCCGGCCGTTTTGCCACCGGTAACCGTGTTACCGCCGGCCCCTACAACCTCGTTAGCTTCGATCAGAGCTCCCGCGAGATCGTTCTGGAAGTAAACGAGAACTACAACGGCAACTTCGAGGGTCAGAAGCCCGGTATCCAGAAGCTGGTTATCGTTAAGACCTCCGAAGATACCGTTATGGATATGATCTCCACCGGTCAGATCCAGATCTATTCCCAGATCGCTGATGGCTCTGAGGTTAACGCTGTTATGGACCTCATTGACGCCGGTACCATCAACAGCTCCACCTGCCAGTATGACCGCGCCGGTTACGGTTACTTCGGCTTCGCCTGCGACTTTGGTCCGACCCAGTTCACCGAGTTCCGTCAGGCTGTTGCTTACCTGCTGGATCGTGTTGAGTTTGCTCAGACCTTCTGCAAGGGCTGGGGCAGCGTAGTGCATGGTCCTTACTGCACCGCTTTCACCATGACTGCCAAGACCGACATTGAAAAGAAGATCAACCACTATGACTACAACCCCGAGAAGGCTGTTGAGCTGCTGAAGCAGGCTGGCTTCGTTTACAATGCTGACGGCTCCGACTATGTTGACGGCTCCGGCGAGGTTCGTTATGCCAAGGTTACCGAGGAGCAGGCCAAGTACTATGACAGCTTCAACAAGGTTCTGGCTGACGGCACTATTCTGATGCCCGCTACCGTCAACTGGGCTTCCTCCGAGGGTAACGCTGTTTCCGCTCTGCTTTCCACCATGCTGGCGAACAGCGATGCCACCAAGGCTGCCGGTGTTTCCATCGTCAAGACCGAGATGACCTTCCCCGAGCTGCTGAACTACATGTATCGTCAGGACTCCTATGGCCTTGGCGGCGATTACAGCATGCCCACCTACAATATGTTCAACCTGGCTACCGGTTACAACGGCGGTGTCTATGATGAGTCCTACAACTGGACCACCGATCCCGAGTACATTGAGCAGGGTTCCAATGTACAGCATCTGTATGATGAGCAGCTGGATAAGCTCTCCATGGATATGGTTTACGGCGTAGAGCCCGACGACGAGGCGACCTACCTTGACCTGTGGGAGAAGTACATCATTCGCTGGAATGAGCTGCTGCCCATGGTTCCCCTGTACTCCAACATCTATGTTACTGTTTATCCCAACACCATCGATAACTATGCTGAGGATTCCTTCTGGGGCTTCGAGCGTGCTATCCTGTATGCGAACTGGGTTGGTACCAAATAATCTATCGCCCACACGTAGTTAATGCATTTAAAGAGGGGGCGGCGGTTCATCTGCCGTCCCCTTTCTTTTATGTTATGCTCTATATCCTGCATAATTTAATATAAATTCAGTATTAGTTTACAATTTTTCAAATCAAAAGTTGCAATTTATCCGTAAATGGTTTATGATATAAGAATAAACGCCTTCATGCGTTTGCTCGTCATTTTATAATCGGGAGGCCAAAGGAATATGGGGAAGTATATCCTTAAACGACTGGTATACATCGTTATTGTATTCTTTGTAGTATCCTTATTGATGTATGCCCTTTATAATTTGATTCCCAGTGACCCTGCTCTGCTGGAGATGGAACCGCTGCGTAAGGTTCTGAAGCCGGCAGAGTGGCAGCGTCAGTATCTGGAAAAACGAGCCGAATTGGGATTAGATGATCCGCTGATCGTTCGCTATGCCCGCTGGATGGGTTTGATTCCGGATATGGGCGGGACACTCAACGGTTTGTTACAGGGACAGCTTGGTGATTCCACCTTGTATAAGCGTCCGGTCATCGAAGTCATAAAAGCGCCGATGGTCAATACGATCCTGCTAAACCTGTTCAGCACCATTCTTACCCTTGCCATTACCATTCCTTTGGGTATTTATTGCGCTGTTCATCGCCGGAAGGCTTCCGATAGTGCGATCCAGGCGGTAACGGTAGTAGGGTATAGCTTGCCCAGTTATCTGGTCGGTATTGTATTCATCTACCTGTTTGCCGTTAAGCTGCAAATATTCCCGGTAGGCGGTGCCAAGACCCCCGGCTCCACCTACACCGGATTTACCGAATTCGCTGATAGAATGTATTATATGGCACTGCCAATACTAGTACTGGTTTTTATCGGTTTGGCAGGTATGACCCGTACCGTTCGTGCGGCAATGATCGACACCCTGACGCAGGATTATATCCGTACCGCACGGGCAAAGGGTCTGAAGGAAAAGGTGGTTATTTACAGCCATGCATGGCGCAATGCGCTGCTGCCGGTTTCCACCTCCATCATGGGGTGGATCATCTCGGTTTTCACCGGTGGATCGCTGGTTATTGAGACGACCTTCGCTTTGAACGGCACCGGTCGACTGTACTGGCAGGCACTGAACAACACCGACTATGAGTTGGTGCTTGCCATGCAGATGTTCTATACCGTGGTGAGTTTGGTGGGCGTACTGCTTACTGACCTCAGCTATGGTCTGGTTGATCCCCGCGTTCGTGTAAACAAGTAAGGAAGGAGGCTGCTGAGTATGAGTAAAGAAAATAAGAAGGCAGGCTCCGGAGAGAAGAAGGGGACACTGGGCCGCTGGTTCTCCCGCCTGTTTTTCCCGAACAAGGAAATGGACATTTACGCAGAGGAAGCGCTGCAAAGCCCTGCCCGTATGGTGGCAAAGAGCTTCTTCTCCAAGCCGCTGGCTGTTCTCTCTCTTGTACTGCTGATTCTCATCATGCTGTTTGTTTTTATCGCTCCCAGCTTTGTTGTGCTGGATTTGGGTGAGCAGGACAGCACGCTGGTTAATGTTTCCCCCGGATATTCCATGATGGACTATCCCAAAGAACTGGAGAATGAGGGCATCGCCGATATTTCGGTCGGATCCAACTTCTCCGCCGGTGTAGATGTGAACGGTAATGTTTATGTTTGGGGTAAAACCAAGGTTTCCCGTGTAATCGACGTTGCTGATGTTCCGAAGGAGGTTCAGAAGGCGAAGATTACGCAGATCGCTGCCGGTTTTGACCACATTGTGGCTGTGGACGATAAAGGAACTGTTTACTGCTGGGGCAACGCCCGTTTGGGCCAGACTAAGCTGCCGCAGGAGCTTTCCGAAAACAATCGTTTCCATAACTTCAAGATCACCAAGGTATTTGCCTCCCACCAGTTCTCCGCAGCTCTTACCGATGACAACCGTCTGCTCCTTTGGGGCAATGCGAACTTTGCCGATATCGGTATGGATAAAGAGCTGTACGATGGGCATGTGGTGGACGCTGCTTTGACAGATACCGCTTATATTGTTTTGCTGGACGATGGTTCTGTGGCTTATTCCGGCGATAAGGCAACCTCCTTGCTGGCAACCGATATTCCTGCAGGTGCAAAGAGCGGCGTGGTATCCATTGCGGCTACCGCAAACTCCGTTGCAGCACTGAAGAATGACGGTACCGTTCTTACCTGGGGTGTTACCACTCGTGGCGAGGGAGCCATTCCGCAATTTACTGCTAAGCCTGTTAAGATTGAAGGCGGTCGTTATCATTATACTGCTGTTTTAGAGGACGGTAATGCTTCCTCTTGGGGTCACAACCGTTACAAGCAGATCAATGTTCCTACGGAATTGACCAATGACTCTGTGGACGTGAAGAATATCTTTACCGGGTATTATCAGAACTACGCAATAGACGCCAACGGTAAGATGCACACTTGGGGCCTCAAGGGGTTCCTGCTGGGAACCGACGACCTTGGACGTGATATCTTTGCTCGCTTGGTAAACGGCGGTAAGATGACCATGACCATCGGTGCTTTGTCTGTTGTTATTTCTACCATCATCGGTATTCTGTTGGGCGGCATCGCCGGCTACTTCGGCGGTTTCCTTGATATGGCGATCATGCGTGTCGCGGAGGTCGTTTCCAGTATGCCGTTCATTCCATTTGCCATGATCCTCTCTGCGGTGCTTGGCTCTCAGGTAAGCGTAGAACAACGAATGTATATTATCATGGTTATTTTGGGATTACTGTCGTGGCCGGGACTTTGCCGTCAGGTGCGTGCACAGATGTTTGCCCAGCGTGAAATGGAATATGTTACTGCGGCAAAGACTATCGGCGTTAAGGAAAACAAGATCATCTTTAAGCACATTATTCCTAATGTTATGTCCGTCGTGTTGGTTTCCATCACGTTGTCGTTTGGTACCTCCATGCTGACAGAGAGTACACTTTCTTACTTGGGATTTGGTATTCCAGCTCCCACACCCACTTGGGGTAATATGCTTTCCAATGCCAATAACAGCGTCATCATTCAGAACTATTGGTGGAACTGGGTATTTGTTGGTCTTATCTTCGGCCTTTCCTGCGTTTGCATCAACTTGATCGGCGACGGTTTGCGCGATGCGCTGGATCCGAAGTCGAATGAAAGATAAGGAGGGTGTATTATGGAAAACGAGAAAAAACTGCTTGAAATTATCGACCTGTATACCTTCTTTGATACCAAACGCGGCACGGTAAAGGCTGTAAACAATGTATCTTACACGGTAGAAGAGGGAAAGACCCTTGGCGTAGTAGGCGAATCCGGCTCCGGCAAGAGTGTATCTGCCATGAGTATCCTGCGCCTGCTGGACGGCAACGGCTATATTGCCGGCGGTCAGATCCTCTTTAACGGCGTTGATCTTACCAAGATTCCGCTAAGCGAAATGTATAAGATCCGCGGCAATGATATTTCTGTCATATTCCAGGAGCCGATGACCAGTCTTAACCCCGTTTTCTCTATCGAGCGGCAGCTTTCGGAGCCGTTCATTATTCACCAAGGCATGTCCAAGAAGGAAGCCGCTGCAAAATCTGTAGATCTGCTACGCGAGGTAAAGATTCCGAACCCGGAGATTGTTGCAAAACAATATCCGCATCAGCTTTCCGGCGGTATGAGACAGCGTGTTATGATTGCAATGGCGTTGGCCTGCCGTCCTAAACTGCTGATTGCAGATGAGCCGACCACAGCGTTGGACGTGACCATTCAGGCACAGATTCTGCGCCTTATGAATGATCTGAAACGTGAAAACGGAACCAGCATTCTGTTCATTACTCACGATCTGGGCGTTATTAATCAGATGGCAGACTATGTAGCGGTTATGTACTGCGGTCAGGTTGTTGAGCGTGTTCCTGCAAAGATGCTGTTTGATCCCAAAACCGAGGTCTCTCACCCCTATACAGAAGGACTTCTGGTTTCCATTCCTCGCTTGGATACGCCGACCAATCAGCGTTTGGAGGCGATTCCGGGAGCAGTTCCGCATCCGTTGGATCTGCCCAAGGGTTGCAAGTTTGCTCCCCGCTGCAAGTATGCCACAGAAAAATGCCATGAGGCAGAGCCGCCAATGACTCATCTGACCGAAGAACACCACATCAGATGCTATTACCCGAACAAGGAGGAGAGAAAACAAAATGTCAAATGATAAAAAAGTTTTGCTCCGCATCAGCAATCTGAAACAGTGGTTCCCGCTTAAAAAGCGCGGAATGTATGTTAAAGCCAACGATGGCATCGACCTTGAGATTTATGAGGGCGAAACCTTTGGTTTGGTAGGTGAGTCGGGCTGCGGCAAGTCTACTTTTGGCCGTACCATTTTGCAGGTTTATCCGCAAACTGATGGCCGTACCATGTACTATGGCCGCACGATTGATGAGCTGTGTCCTGAGTATATCCGGGAGACCATCAAGACGCTGGATAAGCGCCGTAAGCATTTGGCTCAGCTGGAAGAAAAAAGGGATCATCTTCAGGCGGAATATGACGCTATGAGTGATGAGGATAAACTGAAGCATCATAATGACTTGGCTGCTGCTAAGAAGAAAGCCCATGATGCATTGTTGGATATAACGAATGTCATCGGCGGTTTCATTGTAGTGGAGGATTTGGCGCCTGTTTCGGAGCAGTTCCTCAAGATCAATAAGCTCTCCAAACAATTGCATAAGCTTCATCTCAAGGAGAGAGAGTTTTCGGTTGATTTGGCTGATATCCTTTATAAGTCTTCGGAGGATTCCCCAAAGGCGGAGGCAGCTCAAAAGAAGGTAGATGAGATTCAGGCGCAGATTGCTGAGGTCGAAAAGGAGATTGCAGCGGAGCACGAAGTGCTTGACAAGATGCGTGAACCCTATAAGGACGACGAGCGCTTCCAGAAGTATGAGGGGTATCGTGATGATGGTATTGACCTTGCACGCCTGAAGTATGAGGAGATGCGGCAGTTGCGCAGTGACCTGCAGCTCATCTTCCAGGATCCTTATTCTTCGCTGAATCCTCGTATGTCTGTCGGTCAAATCATCGGTGAAAGTTTGGTTTCGCACGGCTTTTATACCAAAAACAGCCCCAGACTGCAAGATGCGATCATGGAGATCATGGAAGAATGCGGTTTGGCTTCCTACTTCCTCCACCGCTATCCTCACCAGTTCTCCGGCGGTCAGCGTCAGAGAATCGGCATTGCACGCAGTCTTGCGACCAGTCCTAAGTTTGTTGTTTGCGACGAGGCGGTTTCAGCATTGGACGTTTCCATTCAGTCGCAGATTATCAATTTGCTCAGCGATCTGAAAGAACATCAGAATCTGACCTATCTGTTTATTACCCATGACCTATCTGTTGTACGGTATATTTCCGACCGTATCGGCGTAATGTATTTGGGCAATATGGTGGAGCAGGCTGAGTCTCAGGAGCTGTTTGATCATCCATTGCACCCCTACACCGAAGCATTGTTGGGCGCTATTCCTACCACTAATGTGGACGATGATCGTGAATTGGTCATTTTGGAAGGGGATATTCCCAGCCCTGTCAATCCCCCCAAGGGTTGTAAGTTCCACACCCGCTGCAAGTATTGTACTGAGATCTGCAAGATGGTCACCCCTGAAATGGAGGAGATCCGTCCCAACCATTTCGTAGCGTGTCATCATATCCTCAAGGATAATCTCTAAGCGGGAATTTTAGGAGAAGCTATGATTTTTAAGGAACGTCAAAAGCGCGCAATGGATACCATGAATCATCGCAATAGGGAATACCTTGAAAAGATGAAGGACTCTCAGCCGGAAGAAGAGGGAAGGAATTATGGATCTCAAACCAAGCCTGAGGACGACAATCCTTTTTCCAAAGAAAATTTGGAAAAAGGTGATTTGCCAGCAATGGTTATTTCGGCTTTGCTTACCTTTCTACCCATTATCATTGTAATTGCGCTTATCATGTTCATTTCAGTCAAGCTGCTTTCATGAGCAAGAGAGTGAAAATATATTGAGTTTTCCCGACCGGCAGAAAAACTGCCGGTCGCTTTTGTATAACAAAGGATCTTTGGATTTTATAATAAACATGCTCCCCGGACCTAAACAGTGATTCTGCTCACTGTATAAATCTGGGGAGTAAATGAAATATACTATAGTTTTTGTATTTTGAGCTGGAGAAGGAATCGATGTGATCTATCCCAGAAGCGCTAAAATGCTCTGTACGGCGTTTTCAACCCCAAGTGATGAAGTGTTGAGGCAGATATCATAGTTTGCTTTATCGCCCCATTTTTGCCCTGTCATGAACTCATAGTATTTGGCGCGTTCCTTGTCAACGCTTTGTATTTTCATACGAAGCTGTTTGTCGGTAATTTTCTCGTCAAAGTTTTCTCTCTCACGGCAGCGTTCCATCTTATAGTTCATGTCGGCATAGATGAACAAGCGCAACGGGTTTTTATCACGAAGGATATAATCGGCACGACGACCGACAATTACGCAGTCTGACTTTTCTGCCATCTCCTGAATAATACGCCCTTCCTCGGACAGAACAGAAACCTGTTGATCCGCTAATGGATTATTGACAGAAAGAAAGGTACGCCCTGTAGTAATAGAAAAAACGGGTATGGGATTCTTTTCTTCAATGCTACGGATATATTCCTCCGCAAGATTTGTTCGGCGGATCAGTTCTGTAACGATCTCATGGTCGTAATAAGCGATCCCCAGACTTTCTGCAATTCTATGACCGATTTCACGACCGCCACTACCAAATTCTCGACCAACTGTAATGATTCTGCTCATAATGATACCTCCATGGTCGGTGGGTTATTTTGTATATTCATCATAGCTTAAAGATATTGGTCTGTCAATGTGCTCAGCTATGTGTGTCACAATATAAAGAGTAGGGAAGTCAACCGGTCTTTGCAGCGAAATAGAGAAGGCGGTGCAGCCTCCAGACCACACCGCTTTTATGCAATTCTGTAAAGATATTTTACATTACATTCTTTTCCGCTTTTTTCAGTGCAGCAATAAACTGCGTACAGGAAATGGTGCAGGAAGAAGATAACTCTGCGGCTGCCGGAACTCCTTGTCTTCCATCAACCTCTTTCATTTGCATGGACGATACATCGCTTACTGTTTTTCCAATACAATAGTCCTCCAGCGCGTCTACCTGTTCATACCACTCTTTTCCGATGGAGGAATACTTTTTCACGCCATAATTGCTGCCCAGCTCTCGTTTACTCTTAATGTTATTCTCCCAAGTTACATCACCACCGGTTTTATAGTTGGCAGAAGCCTCTATACAGTCGAATGTAACCGAAATGATCTTTCCTTCATTGTCCAGCAGCAGAGCGCAAGTGGTCACGGCAGCCTTTGCGCTACCATTGTCATCATTCTCTGCAGGGCTGACGGTGGATTCGACTGTCAAGCCCAGACCCATGCGGTATGCCTTATCGTTTGTGGCGTTTGTACTGTGATTGTCGTCATTTGTGCCGCCATTGTTATTGTTTTCGTTATTTGGTGTACTGTTGTTGCAGGCTGTCATTGCACACACCATTGCAAAACAAAGTAGGACTGCAAAAAAACGTTTCATCTTCATTCCTCCGTGCATTGTTTATTAGGTTCTGCTGAACCAATAAGTATTATGCACAGAAATGAATAAAACATGATTATTAAAATTTGAGCGTCAGAAATTTAAAGCAATTCCCGAAATTCCCATCACCAACTTCTTGGATTCGGCTGTATATCTTCTATTTCGGGACATTCCTTTTGGCATAACATAACACCCCATTTCCTAAACAGTATACCATACTGTCTAAAAAATGGGGTGCAGCTCTAAATTTCAGCGCTTTTGGAGGCTATGCTAAATTATTTGGCGTTAGCAGCAGCCTTCTCAATCGCCTGCAGGAAAGCAGTGACGGACATGGTGCAGGTGGACTTCAGCTCCTCTACAGCAGGAGTATCGGTATGGTCATGAGCGTTCGGACCCAGCTCCATGCCGGCAACCTCTGCGGGAGTCTTACCGATGCAATAAGCCTCGAAAGCATTAGCCTCTTCATACCACTCACCAACAGCGGCGGGGTTGGCATACTTCTTCATGTTGTAATCATCGCCCAGCTCACGCTTGGTCTTAACGCCCTCGGCAACGGTGACAACGCCCTCAGCAACAGTAGCCTTAGCCTGAACAACATCGATGGAGATAGCAACGATCTTGCCCTCAGCATCCAGAGCCAGTGCAACAGCAGTAACATCAGCCTGAGTCTTAGCAGGATCCTCGTCCTCAGCATCGGTGCCGCTCATGTTGGTTACCATGCCCAGACCAGCCTTAGCATAGCCAGTGTACTCAGTGGTAGCATTGTCATAAGCCTTGGTCAGCGCATTGAGGAAAGCGGTAACAGAGATGGTGCAGGAGCTCTTCAGCTCCTCAGCAGCAGGAGCATCGGTATAGCCGTGAGCGTTCTCGCCCAAAGGCATACCGGCAACCTCAGCAGCGGTCTTGCCGATGCAGTAGGCTTCCAGAGCAGCAGCCTGCTCATACCACTCACCGACAGCTGCAGGATCGGCGTACTTCTTCATGTTGTAGTCATCGCCCAGCTCACGCTTGGTCTTGACATCCTCGGCAACAGTAACAACGCCGTCAGCATCAACGGTGGCCTTTGCCTGAACAACATCAAAGGAAATAGCAACGATTTTGCCGTCCTGATCGAAGGTAGCTTCGCAAACGGTAACATCAGCCTGGGTCTTAGCGGGATCTTCATCCTCGGCATCGGTACCACTCATGGAAGTAACCATACCAAGACCGGTCTTGTAGGTGGAAGCGGTAGGCGCAGGATCAGGGGTAGGAGCGGGCTTTTCGCCGCAGGCTACCAGAGAAAGAGCCATCATCGCAACCAAAAGGATCGCAATTACTTTTTTCATTTCTTCTTTTCCTCCTTGGATTGTATGTATCGATAGATTTTTTGAACGATACGCATTTATTATATCATTTTGTACGGAAAATCGCAAGACGTGTGTGTCTATTTTGTAAATATGCTGAAAAATATATATCGATATTCGGTATATCTGTTGATTGTAACTGCACACTTTTTGTTGAGTATGTATTTCTTGGGAATACCTTCGTTTGACAAGGACACACACGCTTTTCGACGGTGCAAATCAACGCTGACTGCGTCATAGAACCTTGAAATACGCAAGTATTCCTGCGGTTCTCTTCCTTGTCATCATCTGATTTTCCCTCGCCGAAAAGTCCTACGGAGTTTTTGCGCGGCAGAAATGCCGCCTGAGGAAGTGCGGAGCGGCAGGCAGGCTGGCGCCTGTCAACGCGACGCACAATGTCAGGGAGCATTTCTGTCTGCAAAAACCGTATGTGCTCTTGTCAAGCGAAGGTACAGTGATTGATTTCTTTACCCCAAATATAGTACAATATAAACCAAATAAATTTGATGGAGAAGAATAATGAAAAAAATGTTCTCATTTATTGCTGCAGCGCTGATCCTTCTAACCGGCTGCGGCGAATCCAATGTACCGCAAACCGGCTATACCAAGTATTCAGCGCAATTCTACGGTACTTTTGATACGATTGTTCAAATCATCGGATATAGTAAAAGTGAAGAAGATTTTTCCCGCTATGCCAGTCAGATCAAGTCTCGCATGGAGGAGTTGAGTCATCTCTATGATATATATTATGAATATTCCGGCGAAAACAACATTAAAACAATCAATGATAATGCCGGTATTCAGCCGGTTGCAGTGCAGGAAGAGATTTTGGATCTAATAGAGTTTTGTCAGGAATGGTACGAGAAAACCGACGGAAAAGTGAATATCGCACTGGGACCGGTGCTTGCTATTTGGCACAGTTATATGGAGCGTTATTCTGCCGATGCGTCTGATGCCAAGCTGCCGCAGATGGACAAACTGCACGAAAAGCTCCCTCTTTGCAATATGTCTGATGTAATCGTTGATCGGGAGGCAGGTACAGTATATCTTGCAAGGGAGGGAATGAGCCTTGATGTAGGTGCTGTGGCGAAGGGATATGCCACGCAGTTAGCCTGTCAAGAGGTCTATGAAGCCGGCTTTACTTCTTTCATTGTAAGCGCAGGAGGAAATGTGGTTGCCGGAGACCCACCTCTTGATGGAGTTCGATCAAGTTGGGGAGTCGGAATACAAGATCCTTTCACTGCAGATGAATTGAATGGCGGTAATTCAGTCGATGTGGCTTATGTCAAAAATACTTGTGTTGTAACCAGCGGAGATTATCAACGTTTTTATATGGTAGGAGAACAGCGTGTTCATCATATTATTGATCCCGATACGCTTATGCCGGCTGATTATTATCGCGGGGTTACTGTCATTACACCGGATAGCGGCATTGCTGATCTTGCTTCTACAACGCTTTATACTATGCCATATGAACGATCCAGAACAATGGCGGAGCAGATGGGCTGGGAGGCAATGTGGATATTTGCCGATGGTACCGTAGAATGCACGGATGGAATGATTTCTTTGCTGCGTGACCGCGGAAGTGCAACGGGGCTGCTTTCATAAATTATTCAAGATTTATCTTTCGATTGGTCTTTACTGATTTGTGCTATTCATGTATAATAAACAGGAAGTTGCATGAATAACCGGAGGGGGAATATAGATTGAGTCATTACAGTCCACTGGAATTACGTTATAAGAGAGTCGTTTTGAAGCTGAGCGGGGAAGCTCTTGCCGGCAAGCAGGGCAGCGGAATCGATTATGATGTAGTACTGGAGATTTGCAAAAACATCAAAACTGCAGTCCAGTCACTGGGTGTTCAAATGGGAATTGTGGTCGGCGGCGGCAACTTTTGGCGTGGACGTACCAGCGGCAAAATGGATCGTACCAGAGCGGATCACATGGGTATGCTTGCCACAGTCATCAATGCGTTGGCCTTGGCAGATGCTCTTGAATCGCTAGATGTACCTGTTCGAGTGCAGACAGCCATCACCATGGAGCAATTTGCAGAACCATATATCCGCAACCGTGCTGTGCGACATATGGAGAAAGACCGGGTAGTGATTTTCGGCTGCGGCACCGGCAATCCTTTCTTCTCCACCGATACCGCAGCGGCACTGCGGGCGGCTGAGATTGATGCCAATGCCATTCTAAAGGCGACAATGGTAGACGGCGTCTATGATAAAGACCCCAAAAAGTATCCAGATGCCAAGCGATACAGCACGGTCAGCTTTTCGCAGGTGCTGGCACAGAACCTTAATGTCATGGATATGACAGCTGCATCTCTTTGCCGCGAAAGCAAAATCCCCATTGTTGTATTTGATTTGTCCGATCCGGAGAACATTTGCCGCGCGCTATGCGGTTATGATATTGGAACAATTGTGAAGGAGGAATAAAAGAATGAACCCCGAACTGAAATTACACGAAGAAAAAATGACCAAGACGATTTCTGTCCTGCGAGAGGAGCTTGCCGCGATCCGTGCAGGGCGCGCCAACCCTGCAGTATTGGATAAACTGGAGGTAGACTATTACGGCGTGCCGACCCGTGTCAATCAGCTTGCCGCTGTTTCTGTATCCGAAGCGCGCACGCTGGTTATCCAGCCATATGATAAGTCTACCCTTAAATCCATCGAGAAAGCAATTCAAGCATCCGATATCGGCATCAACCCCAATAATGACGGATCTGTTCTGCGCCTTTTGTTCCCTCCGCTTACAGAGGAACGCAGAAAGGAGCTTGCCAAGAGCATTTCTAAGATGGGTGAGGAATCCAAGGTCGCAATTCGCTCCATTCGCCGTGATGCCAATGAAAGGCTGAAAGCAATGAAGAAATCAAGCGAGATCACCGAAGACGATTTGAAAAATCTCGAAAATGAGTGCCAAAAGATGACCGATAAGTTCATTGCCGAGATTGACAAGGTTATTGCGGAAAAAGAAAAAGAGATCATGTCCGTTTAAGCAGCTTAATTCAGTCAATGTCACATCAGCTCCACCGGTCGCTCTCGGTTGGTGGGGCTGATTTTGAATTATGAGCAAGGGAGAAAACGCCATGCAGACAGAACCAAAGGCTAAAGGAGCTTTGCCTCCCCCTGCGGAATATCTTCCACAGCATATCGGCATTATCATGGACGGGAACGGGCGCTGGGCTAAAGCACGGGGCATGGCACGCGAGTATGGCCATCGCCGTGGCAGTGAGGTCTTTATGGATATTGCCCGGTACTGCAAGCAAATAGGAGTTAGATATCTGACTGTGTATGCCTTTTCCACAGAAAACTGGAAACGTCCGGCACACGAGGTTGCGGTCATTATGCAGATGCTCCAGCGTTACCTTGATGACAGCGAAAGGTATGTTAAGGAGGAGATCCGTCTGCGGATTATTGGCGATAGAAGTCGTTTGAGTGAAAATCTGCAATCGGCCATCGATCGGGCAGAAAAGGCAAGCGCACATTTTACCGCACTTACTGTAAATCTTGCAGTTAATTATGGCGGAAGGGAAGAGCTGCTGCATGCTGCCCGTACGCTGGCGCAGCGCTGTATGATGGGAGAAGGAAATCCGTTGCAGCTCACCTCTGAGGACTTGGAGAACTGTCTATATACTGCGGGCCAGCCAGATCCGGACCTTATTATTCGTCCCAGTGGAGAAGAACGCCTCTCCAACTTTATGCTATGGCAAAGTGCCTACTCGGAATTTGTCTTTATGGACGTGCTTTGGCCGGACTTTACCCCACAGCATTTGAATGAAGCACTGTGGGAATATGCAGGTAGAGATCGGCGTTTTGGAGGAATCAAATGAAAACACGTATTATTTCTGCGCTGGTCGGGCTTGCTGTGCTGTCTGTCGCAATTGCATTTTATGATACCATTGTCTTTAACTTATTTATTACGGCACTTGCAGCGATTGGTATTTATGAGGCTCACCATGCGGCAGGGATTACTAAGACGCATTGGCGAGTGACTCTGTACAGCACTCTGTTTGCTGTTTTTATTCTGCTGGTACCGCAGGGCAGGGAATATGCCATGCCTGCACTTTATGTATTGGTCGTGCTGGTATTTGCATATATCTTGGAACACCATAAAACCTTTACTATCCGGGAAGGATCCTATGTTTTATTGATGGGCATTGGTCTTCCGGTCGTGTTTGGCCTTATTTTGCTGTTTCGAGATCGTTTGGGGAATGAGCAGGGTATTCTATACCTTGCGTTCCTGTTGGGGAGCGCTTGGTGGAGTGATATCGGTGGCTATTTTACCGGTATGCTTTTCGGGAAGCACAAATTATGTCCGGAAATCAGCCCTAAAAAAACCGTAGAGGGACTTTTGGGCGGATTGTTGTTTGCTATTTTGGGCAATATAGGAATTATGGCGCTTATCAATCAGCTTTCCTCGCAGGGAATCGGATATCTTACCACGCCTCTCACGCTGCATTTTGGCCGAATTTGTTGGCTGACACCTTTACTGGCACTGATCAGTGTTGTTGGGGATCTATCTTTTTCTATCATCAAACGTACATATGGCATTAAGGACTACGGCAATCTTATGCCGGGGCATGGCGGCGTACTAGACCGCTTTGACAGCGTTCTGTTCATTGCACCTGCAGTTTATTTTATTGCCGTTTATCTGCCTATTGCTTTTTAATCCTAAACACAGGAGGCTGCTTTGAAAACCATTCTTCTTACCGTTTTGGTATTCGGTATTATCATTACTCTGCATGAGGCCGGTCACTTCCTGTTTGCAAAGCTCTTTCGTGTCAAGGTGGAGGAGTTTTCCTTTGGCATGGGCCCCAAGCTGTGGAGTACAGTCAAGCGCGGCACGCAATATTCCATTCGAGCTTTGCCCATTGGCGGTTATGTAGCTATGGAGGGAGAAGACGATGCCGGCAGCGGTGCTGTCGTGCGTGAGGAGATCGTTTCCACAGCAGAAGGGGACCCCCTCTATGAAAAGCCGGCATGGCAGCGCTTTATCATTATGGCTGCTGGAGCATTTATGAATGTCGTTCTCGGCTTTATTATCCTAATTGTTGTTACTGCGATGTCAGGGTTGATCGGAACAACCACCGTCGCGGTATTTGATGAGGGCTCCGTTTCTGCAAATTATCTGCAAGTCGGCGATGAAATCATCAAAGTCAACGGCTATAATACGCGTTTTTACGGAGATGCAACCTTCCAAATGCTCCGTGACCAGGACGGAGTAATTGACTTTACTTTGATCCGTGATGGTGAGACGATGGAAGTAACCGTTCCTTTTAAGACTGAGGAACTTGCAGAAGGCGTGACCGGCATGCATATGGACTTTAAGTTTCTCGGCAATCCAGTTACCTTTGGCAACACACTAAGTTATGCATGGCATTGGACATTTTCCTTGGTTAAGCAGGTGTGGTATTCCATCATAGATATTCTTTCCGGTCGTTATGGGCTGCAGGCAATCAGCGGTCCCGTTGGGACAGCAACTGTTATCTCACAGGCTTCCTCTCAAGGAATGCGTACATTCCTGCTGCTGGTTGCTTATATCACGATCAATGTAGGAATGTTTAACCTGCTGCCGTTGCCGGCACTGGATGGCGGTCGCATTCTGTTTGTATTGATTGAAATGATTTTCCGCCGTCCTGTTTCGCCCAAGGTGGAGGGCTGGATTCACCGTATTGGCATTATCCTGCTGCTTGGTATGATAGCCATTGTTACATTCAGCGACATTCTTAAACTGGTTCGATGAAAAAAGGGAGGGAAGTGTCATGCTGCGTAGAAACACAAGAACTGTTACCGTTGGCAATGTTGCGATCGGATCGGGCCATGCTATTGCGGTACAGTCCATGCTGTGTGCGAAATCAGGCGATCTTTCAGCAAACATTGCACAAGCAAGGGCGCTAAAGGACGCCGGTTGCGACATTGTCCGGCTTGCGATCCCTTCCATGGAAGATGTTTCTCTTATCTCTGCCATTAAGCAGGCGGTGGATATCCCGCTTGTTGCCGATATTCAGTTTGACTATCGTTTGGCAATCGAAGCAGCGAAAGCAGGCGTTGATAAGATCCGGATCAACCCGGGCAATATCGGCGGAAAAGATCAAGTAGATGCTGTGGTGAATGCTTGCCGTGAACGGC
>USBC01000015.1 GCA_900552845.1 uncultured Oscillospiraceae bacterium
AGGTATATTCATCACAGGGGCGGGAAGAATTCATTCTCCCGCCGTTTTGCGTAGGTCTGCTCCAGCATGGCACGGTGGGAGCAAAACGCCGCGTCGGCGAAATATTTGGCCCCGGTGGGGCATCCCTTTACACAGGCCTGGCACTTGATGCAGATGCCGCTGCAAACGGTCGGCTCCTCCTTTGGGATCGACCCCATCGGGCATCGGGCGGCGCAAAGCCCGCAGCGGGTGCAGCTTGCAGAGTCAGTCACAGGCTTCGCCTTCAAAAAGCGTGCCGGCTCCCCATTTGGCATCAGCGGCGTATAATATGCCCCGATCGGCTCCCTTCCAGGGACCTTCACCGGCTGAGGGCGCTTAATCTCCCGCAGCGCCAGTGCCGTTCTGCGGGCAAAATCCTCCGCTGCGGCAAGATCTGCCGCAGCGGGGCGGCCGTGCGCCAGCAGCGGTGCAAAGGCATGCTCCCCCACCAGTGCTGCCGCAGCCGCCGGCAGAAAGCCATCTGCCGCCAGCACCTCGCACAGCTCCTTCAGGGCGTCATCATAGCTGCGGTTGCCATACAGCACCACCGCAGCCGCAGCCGCTCCCCCACCGGAAAAATTCTGCCGCAAAAAAGGCAGCAGCACATTGGGCAGCCGTCCCGCATAGGTCGGGCTCCCCCAGAAAATCAGATCCTTTTCACAAAAGGTGTTTCTTTTCTCCCTTCTCTCCGGCAGGGTATAGTCCAACTCCCGCACCGGAATGCCCAGTGCTTCGCCGGCAGCCGCTGCCATTGTCTGCAGCACCCGTCGGGTTGTGCCGGTGCCGCTGTAATACACTGCCCACACCGTTTCAAAGGTCATCGGGTCACCTCCCTTATTCCGCAAAAAGCGCCGGGTCCATTTCCCGCAGATCATCAGCGACCAGCGGTTCAAACTCCATTTTCTCCAGTATATCCCGTTTCAGGTCCGCTCCGGGGGCGATCTCAGTCAGCAGCAGTCCCTTCGGGGTCAGCCGGAATACCGCCCGTTCGGTAATATACAATACCTGCTGGTCGCCCTTTTGGTTGGAATACTCTCCGGAGAAGGTGATATGCTGCACCTCACGCCGGAACTTGCAGATCGTTCCGTCCTTTACAATGCGAAGTCTCCCGTTCTCCGGTCGAATGTCGCTTTCCCCTGCCGTAAAGCTGCCCATAAAGCACACCTTTTTGGCGCATTGGGTGATATTGATGAATCCGCCGGGACCGGGGATCTTCTCTCCGAAGCGGCTCACATTCACATTGCCTTCCCGGTCAAATTCCGCGCCGCCGAGGCATGCCACATCAATGCCGCCGCCATCGTACAGGTCAAAAATGTCCGGCTGCTTGATCATGGCGTCCGCATTATAGGCTGCGCCGGTCAGCAGACCACCCTGCGGCGCCCCGCCGATGGTGCCGGACTCGATGCTCAGCGTCACCCGCTCCAGCCTTTTCTCCTCGGTCAGCACATGGGTGATCAGCGTCGGTACGCCGATGCCGAAATTGACAAAGCTTCCGTCGGCAATCTCCGCCGCCGCACGGCGTGCCATCACCTTTTTGATGTTCAAGGGAATCGGCTTCAGCGCCTCCAGCGGGATCCGTACCCGTCCGGTAAAGGCGTCTACCCACCGCTCCTCGGTCACAAATTGCTGGCGGGAATTCTCCTCCCGTCCCACGATCACATAGTCCACCAGACAGGCAGGCACCACCACGTCCTTGGCGTTCATGGTGCGGGCAGGGATCTCCCTGTCCACCTGAACCAGCACCATACCTCCGCTGTTGTGGGTCGCAGCTGCCATCTCATACTGCTCCAGCAAAAAAGCTTCGTTTTCCATGCTGATATTGCCGTCGGTATCGGCGGTACTGCCCTTGATGATACAGACATCTATCGGGAATACCGGAAAGAAAAGCTGCTCCTTTCCGCCCAGCGTTACCAGCTCCACTACCTCTTCGCCGCTCTCCCACGCCTTTTGGTTCATACGGCAGCCGTCACGGCGCGGGTCAACAAAGGTGCGCAGACCTACCTCGGTCAGCACGCCTGCCTTTTTGCCGGTAATGGCGCGCATCATGTGTGACATCACTCCCTGCGGCGCCATAAACAGTGCAAAATCATTCCGGTGGATATGGGGGTAAATAGAATTTGCAAGGCTTAAATTGCTGCAGAAAAGCCTCGAAAGCATACCCTCATGTGCAAAATGGTTAATGCCGCGGCGCTTCCCGTCACCGCCCAGACCTGCCACATTCACCAGCCGCAGGTCACGGGGGTGTCCCTCCCGCAGGAAGCGGCTCTCCAGCTCGCACAGAATGTCCTCCGCCAGTGAAAAACCGATAAACCCGTCTACCGCTACCGTCATGCCGTCTCGGATCAGGGCAGCGGCTTCGGCTGCCGTCAGCTTCCTTGCCATTTTTGTATCCCCTCTCATTCTCCGGTAAATATTCGGGGGCGTTTCTCCAAAAAGGCGGTCATGCCCTCCTTGCGGTCACGGCTTCCGCCGCATTCGCCAAAGAGACTCCGCTCCCATTCCATTGCTTCCTCGGTCATCATCTCCCGTCCGCCGTTTACGCTGCGCTTGGCACGGCACACGGCATAGGGACTGTTCTGTGCAATTTCTCGCGCCAGCTCCAGCGTTTCCTCCAGCAGCGTGCCGGCGATAAATACATTGTTCACCAGTCCCCATTCACGGGCGGTCTCGGCGGTAATCCGCCGCCCTGTAAAGATCATCTCCTTGGCACGGGTCTCCCCGATGAGCCGCGGCAGCCGCTGGGTGCCGCCCGCCCCGCAGATGGTACCAAGGCTTACCTCCGGCACCGCAAAGCTCGCCGCCATGGAGGCGCAGCGCAGGTCACACGCCAGTGCCAGCTCGCAGCCGCCGCCCAGTGCCATACCGTTCACTGCGGCAATCACCGGCATTGAAAGCTCCTCCAGGCGGGTGTTCAACCGGCTGCCCAGCGGCGCCCATTCATACAGCTCCTGTCCGCTCATCGCCGCCATTTCTTTAATATCCGCACCGGCGCAAAAGAATTTCCCCGTGCCGGTCAGCACCAGTGCGCGCGGCGCGCGCCGCTCCACCTCGTCCAGCAGGGTATTCATCTCCGCCATGGTGCGGCGGTTCAAAATAAAGGGCGATCCCTCCCCCTCCATCGTCAGCAGAGCAATGTCGGTATCGGGCATTGTCAGTATCGTTTTCATGGGTTCTCTCCTTCTATCAGCCCAACCAGATGCAGATGGGCAGCGCAATGAGGAAGGTACACAGCACCGGTATCACTGCGCAGGTCACAAAGTTGTATTTATAGCTTGCCTTATGGGTGGTGTGGCAGATCCCGAACACCGATACGATCGAGCCGTTCCACGGCATCGAATCCAATCCGCCGGAGCCGAGAGAGCAAAGCCGGTGGATAAATTCCAGACTGTACCCCTGTCCTGCATAGCTCAGGAAAATATCCTTCAGCGAGGTGTACATCAGCGTCAGTCCGCCGGAGGAGGAGCCGAGAATGCAGGCAAACAGGTTACTGCCCACCGCCGCCACCAGATAGGGATTGGCAGTGGAGGCCTCCAGTGTCTGCACCGCCCACGCATAAAACGGGGTGATTTTCGCCACTGCGCCGAAGCCCACAATGGTGGCGGTATTGATAATGACCGTTACCGAGGTTGTCGCCGCCTGATTGACAGTCGGCAGCATCTCCTTCCACGGAATGCTGCGATAGAACAGCAGAAGCGACAGCACAATACCGATCAGCAGGCACGCAACGATCCCGATGCTTGTCACATTAAACAGCACGATTACGACCGTCAGCGGAATAAAGCTGACGACCGCATTCGGGGTCGCGCCCTCATGCTGGCGCACGCCGCTCTCGGGCGGGGTAAAATGCTCTCCGCGCAGCTTTGCCTTCTTCGCCTGACGGTTCATGTACCAGACGATCAGCACCGCCATCGCCACAGAAGCCGCCAGACCGGGGATCAACCCCGCATAGGAGGGCGTGCCGAGGCTCTGCATCGAAACGATGTTGCAGATCTGCGGTGAAAAGGGACCGGTCATTGCAAAGGTCCACATACCGCCGCACACAATGCCCGGCAGCAGATAGGTCGGCAGGTCAGCCTCCTCAAACAGCTTCAGCGCGATGGGATAGATGGCAAAAATGATGACAAAGCTGTTGATTCCGCCGTAGCTCAGCAGCGCAGCCGAGATCAGACACGCCACCATGCAGTTTTTGGCGCCGAACCAGCGCACCACCGTCTCGCCGATCTTTGCCGCTGCGCCGCTGATCTGGTACAGGCTGCCCAGCAGGTTCCCCAGCAGGAAGATCATAAAATAAGATACAAAGAAGGATCCGACGCCCTGCACATACACGCCGGTCACCGAGTCCAGCACCGGCAACCCGCTCAGCAGCGTCACCAGCAGCGCCGCCATGGGGCCCACAATGATGGGCGATACCCGCCGGAAAATCAGCACCGTCATGCCGCATAGTGCCAGCAGGATCCCGATCCCGCTCAGCCAAATCTCATTCATGATAATGTCTCCTCTCTTTTTTTGCTTTTCCACCCCGCAGGGGGCGTCCCTCCGCTCCCACTCGGGCTGACCCTCCACTGCGCTTCGGGCAGCCCTCACCGCTGCGGAACGCTCCCTCCCGCTCGCCGGCGGGGATACTGGAAGAGAGGACAATGGGGCTGGCATTGTCCTCTCTTCACGGGGGGAAAATAAGAAATGAAAATGATAAAGTCAATTCATCAGAACTTGCAGTGGAAGCGCTCCTCGTACACCTTGATCAGACCCTCACGGAAGTCGGGGTGTGCAATGCCGATCAGCGCTCTGGCACGATCCTTCAGGGTCTTGCCCTTCAGCTGCGCAATGCCGTATTCGGTCACCACATAGTTGACGTCATAGCGGCTGGTCGTTACGGCAGCGCCCTCGTCAATCAGCGGAACGATCTTCGAAATGGTCCCCTTGGCGGCGGTGCTGGGCATCGCCATAATGGTGCGGCCGCCGCGGCTCATGTTCGCGCCGCGTACAAAGTCTACCTGACCGCCTACGCCGCTGATCTGGCGCAGACCCACGCAGGTGGAAACCACCTGCCCCATCAGGTCTACCTGCACGCAGGAGTTGATGGAAACAAGGTTATCGTTCTGGCAGATCACGCGGGGATCGTTGACATAATCCACCGGCATCATGGCGACTTCGGGGTTGTTATCCACATAGTCGTACAGGCGGCGGGTACCCATCAGAAAGGTCGCCACGCTCTTGCCCTTGTGAATGTTCTTCTTTGCATTGGTGATGACGCCGGCTTCTACCAGCTCCACCACGCCGTCGCTGAACATCTCGGAGTGAATACCAAGGTCTTTCTTATCCTTCAGGAACAAGAGCACTGCGTCGGGAATGGCGCCGATGCCCAGCTGCAGGCAGTCGCCGTCCTTTACCAGAGAGGCGATATTTTCGCCGATGGCACGCTCCACATCGCCGATGTGGGGAGGCGGCAGCTCGATGAGGTCAGACTCCTGCTCAATGATATAATCCAGCTTGCTGACATGGATAAAGCTGTCGCCCATGGTACGGGGCATCTTGGGGTTGATCTGTGCGATCAGCAGGTCGGCACACTCGGCAGCGGGCTTGGTGTAGTCGCAGGAAACGCCAAAGCTGCAATAGCCGTGCTCATCAGGAGTGCTCAGGTGCAGCAGCACCACATTGGGGTGCAGGGTGGTACGGAACAGCTCCGGGATCTCACTGAAGAATACGGGGGTAAAGTCGCCGCGTCCCTCCTCGATCGCCTTGCGGGTGCTGCCGCCCAAAAACAGGCTGTTGTGGCGGAAGTGCTTGGAATTCTCCGGCAGGCAGTACTCCGCCTTGCCCATTGCCACCATATGCACGATTTCCACATTCTCATACTGCTCGGCATTTGCCACCATGGCGTCGGTCAGCAGGATCGGCTCGCCGGTCGCATGGGCAACTACCACACGGTCGCCGGATTTAATATGCTTTACCGCTTCCTCGGCGGTGGTCAGCTTCTGCTGATACAGGGTTCTCCAGTCTTGCATTTGTCACACCTCATTTTCTTTTTTTATCGCTTCGCAGGCAGCGTCAAACTGCTCCCTGCTGTTAATCACAAATTTATGTCGGACAGCCCGCAGGCTGTCGTGTGCTGCGCACACAGCGGTGCAGCCGCACACCACCAGAATGTACTCCTGCCCGCCGTCACCGGCAGGCTCTATCTGCCATTCGGGGTGCCGCTTTTCCAGCTCCCGCACGGCAGCTACGCGGTCATAGCGTGGGTTGCAGCCCCCACAGTATTTGATGCCTACTCTCACGCTTCTCCGGCGTGGCGGCGGCGCAGCAGCTCCATGGCGTCCTGCCACAGCTCATCGCTCACCGTGGTATCCAGCACTACCTGCCGTATCTCCGGAATGGCCTCCAGAATGGGGGGAGCCACCAGCTCCTCTGCCGTGACCACCGCCGAGGGACAGTTGCTGCATTGCCCCAGCATACGGAAGTACAGTACGCCGTCCTCCACCCGCACTACCTGAATATCACCCTCGTGAGTGCGTAGGGCAGGGCGTACCTTTTCATTCAGCACCTGTTCTATCCGTTCCATCATGGATCGCATCTCTCCTTGGTTTTTTGGTGTTCTCCCGCTCTCCCCCGTAAAAGGGGGCGGGACAGGACGGGGCGCAGTGCCCTACGCCCTGCCCCGCGGGGAGATAAGGGGTATTGTAATTGAGGAGGGTTTATTCTTCAATGTGCGCGATCGCCTTTGCCAGCTCCTTCTTGGCATTCAGGTTGCCCTGACGGCTGATCATAATGCGCTGTGCCTGCGGAGAACCGGCGCCGTGCATGGACTCGGTGCGGTAGCCGACAGCGGCAGTGCCCAGAGCCAGGTTTTCAATGAGGCGCAGGATCTTCATGCGGTTCTCGGTGGAAACGGTAGCAACACCGCGCAGATACTTGTCGATGTACGGACCGACCTTCTCATCGCGCAGATCCTTCTCGGAGGGAGCGGTGACCATCAGACCGCCGGCAATATCCTCGGCAAGACGGACGATCTCATAGGGGAAGCGGGTGACGTTCTGCTTGCAGACGTTGGCAAGCAGCAGGTCGATGATGTAGTTGCCGCTCTCGGTCTTATGACCCTCGGCGGAGCAGGCAATCCCGCAGCAATACAGCGTTTCGTTCAGGTGGGTCATCTCAATGAGCTTATCCTTGATGTGGCTCGCCTTGGCAGCGCCGTTGTAATCAGCAGCAACAGCAGCAGCGCCGATCAGAACGTCGCCTACACCGACCTTACAGCCGCCGTAGCTCTGGCGATGGTAACCGGCAAAGCGCTCAACCAGCATACCGGCAAACTCATGCTCGCCGCACAGGAAGATACGGTCATTGGGTACAAATACATCGTCGAAGATGGTCAGTGCTTCTACACCGCCGAACTCGGCGTTGCCGACGTCGAGGGTGGAGCCCTCCAGCTTACGGGTGTCGCAGCTCTGGCGACCGATGATCATGAACAGACCGGGGGTATCCAGCGGAACGGCGAAGGAAACCGCATAGTCCTTATCGTCGGGGCCCATGGACTGGGTGGGCATGACGATTACTTCGTGGGAATTGCAGATACCGGTCTGGTGGGCCTTGGCGCCGCGAACAACAATACCGTCGGGACGACGCTCTACGATCCGCAGGAACATATCAGGATCTACCTGTGCATGGGGCGCCAGGGAACGGTCACCCTTGGGATCGGTCATGGCGCCGTCAATGGTCAGGTCGTTCTCTGCGGCATACTTCATAAATTTCACAAAGTTCTCATGGTAGTTGGTGCCATGGGCCTTGTCGCACTCATAGGTGGTGGAGAACAGGGCGTTAAAGGCGTCCATGCCTACACAGCGCTGGAAGCAGGCAGCGGTCTTCTGACCGCACAGACGCTGCATCTTAACCTTCTTTACCAAATCCTCAGTGCTCTGATGGATATGGGTAAAGCGGTTGACGCGGGTGCCGGTATAGGGGGAAACCACAGTCATCAGGTCCTCATACTCGGGCATCTGTGCCAGATCATAGGTCATACGCACAGAGTTGAGGGAGGGACGCAGAATGGGGCTTTCGGTGGGGTTATTATACTTCTCACCGAACATGTAGATCTCCATTTTGATCTTCTTAATGCTTTCAATATACTGTTCGCCAGTCATCAGTGCCATTTCATTTACTTCCTTTCTTTCTTTGGATTCATCATTGGTTGGCTCTGTTTCTTGCTATTAGTACAGCTCGGTATAGATCTTGATCAAACGGTCGCGATCCAGTTCCACAAAATTATTTGCCATCAGGCGGCCCTGGTTGGCAATCACGCTGTCGGTGAACTCCTCGATCTGCTCGCGGGTCATGCCGTACTCGTGCAGGGCTTTCTTCTGAATAAGGTTGTTGAGCAGCTTCTCCAGCTCCTCATAAACGTCCTCTACCTTGCAGCCCAGAATATCGGCAATAAACTTATTGAGCTTCTCGATTTCGCCGTCCTGGCGGATCTCCATATAATTCTTCATCACGCCGGTGAACATGGCATAATTGCTCTCGCCGTGCGCTACGTGGAAGGTCGCGCCCAGTGGATAGCTCATGGCATGAACGGCAGCGCAGCCCGCATTGCCGAAGGCGATACCGGCATACAGGGAAGCCATCAGGAAGTCCTCCAGGAGAGGCATACGCGCCTCCTGACCCTCGGCAGCGATCTTCTTATAGCCGTGCAGGATCATTTCAATGGCTTTGTAGCCGAACATGCGGGTCATCTCGTTGCCCTTAGGGGAAAGGCTGGATTCTACCGCATGGATCAGCGCGTCGATGGAGCTGGTGGCAAAGAAGCGGAAGGGCAGTCCGTTCAGCAGCTCAGGAACCAGCACGGCGCTGTCGGCATACATCTCGTCTACCGCCAGGCCCTTCTTGGTGCCGCGGCTGTTCAGTGCCAGAATGGCAATGTTGGTTACTTCGCTGCCGGTGCCGCAGGTGGTGGGTACCAGTACCAGCTCCTTGTCCTTTACGATCTCGGCCTTGCCGTCATAAAGGTCAAGAATAGGGGAAACGGTTTTCAGTGCAAACAGCTTGGAAATATCAATGACGGTACCGCCGCCGATGGCGATAACACGCTTATGGTCGCCTTTAATATCCTTGTACATGGCTTCAGCCATGTCATCGGAGGGCTCGCCTACGCCGTATTTCTCCTGATACAGCACATCGCAGCCGAGGTTCAGCTTGCCAAAGAAGGGCTGGTAGATATATTCGTTGGTGATAACAAGGTCACCCTCGCCGATTTTGAATTCCGCAGCAAATTCTTCAGCGGTCTTAAATTTATAGATGGTCGGTTTAATAGAAAGCATTTTCATGGCGGTTTACCTCCCTTTTCTTTTCTCTTTGGGGCGGCGCGCTTTCGCGGAAAGATGGAACTGACCTTGGGATCATCAGTTCCATCTTTCCCTTGCCCGCCGGGAGATGAGCGCGCGCCTCAGTGGGCTATCTCATCTCCCGCGGGTGGGGCGTTTTTCCTTGCGGGGTAATTTTTTTAATGTTTAGCAGCAGCCTTTTTTGTCTTCAGCCGTGAAAACCAGCTCCTCCGGGGTAGGGCCGCCGGGGGTCTTCTTGCGGTTCTTCAGGTTGATAACTGCCTCGGAGCCGTCAACAACGACCCAGACGATGATACCGACGAGCAGAGCCCAGCCGGGGGTGAAGTAGGTCAGCGCGCCGGCAATAACGCAGGCGATACCACGGTCATTGGCAGTGGTGCACATACGGATACCGATGTTGCCGCAGGCGAAGGCCTGAACGCCCATGGTGATGCCGAAGAAGATGGCAAATGCGGGCTTAATGAGGGTAACCAGCGGCAGAATGAGAACAGAGATTACAGTAGCTGCACGGAAGGTACATACACCGTCCCAGTAGGTGTGCATGGTCTTGTAGCCTCTCTTATAGCGCTCGGTGATGGTCAACAGACCGGAAGCCCACAGCGGGCCGCACATGGGAACCCAGGGAGCAAAGAGGGACATGATTCCATTACGCAGGAAGCTGACCAAGTTGGAACGGCTGGCATCGAAGATAACCTTCTCATCGGGACGATAAGAGGTCGCCTCGGCAACAACTTCCTTCGCCAGTACAAAGTCGGAGAAGGCGATGATGTAGGTCGCCAGAGCAGAGGGGATCGCCGCCAGGAAGAAGCTCCAGGCAGGGAAGCCCAGTCCGAAGATGGTGAAGTGCTCCAAAACGAAGCCGAAGCTCAGGGGAGTCAGACCCCACTGAATCTGAGGCAGAGGGATCTCGTGCAGCAGCACGGGAGCCAGAATGATGGCGAACAGCTGGGCAGGAACTACGCCCTGGTTACGCACTACATTCCAGAAACGGCTCTTGGTCGCCTTGCGGGCAAAGCTGGGGTTGAACAGGAAGAAGTAGGACATCAGAACAGCAATGGCAACGGTCCAGGGAGCCTTGGGCATACGGGCGGAGAATACGTTTACCGCAGCCGTTACGCCGGCGCCCAGTACAATACCTGCCTTGATGCCCATTGGCACGGCATCAACAAGCTTGCGTCCGATACCCGTTGCACCCATGATGAGGAAGCTGAGAGCAACCAGCATCTGCAGGGCGATCATTGCATAAATACGGTCAACCTGTCCGGTCGCATAGTTGGGCAGATCCCACTGCTGCAGGAACTTCAGGGTCAGGGGCAGCGCGGGGGTGATCCAGCCGGGTACTACGGGGTCGCCCAGCAGAGAGGGCAGATAGTAGCAGATTGCGTTCAGAACACCAAAGGTCAAAGCCATCAGGAATACGCCGTTCTCATCGAAGCCCAAGGCCGCGATGTTTGCGGGGTCGTCCAAGCCAAAGGTGGTCATCGTGGTGGTAACGCCGGCGCCCAGGCAGGCAACGCCCAGGAACATGGCGGCAGCCATCTCGGTCCAGGACCACTCATGGTGGATTAAGGGGATACGGATCTTGAAGGGGCCGACTTTGATACCGGGCTGTTCTTCACCGTAAGCACGCTTTTTCAGCGGAAACTTACCGGTCATAAAGCCTTCCGGTACCGCAACTTTCTTCTCGGTTTCGGTCATGTGAAGATTCCTCCTCGTTACAGTTTTTCTTGTGGCAACTCCTCTTGCGGAACAGCAGCTCACCTGTCCCAATCAGGCGGCAGCTTTTCCGCAGCTTACACGGTTAAGCGGGTATCTCCTCGAAAACGACGGTACACACCGTCCCCCGCTTCCATTTTCGATTATATCCGGCAGGTTTCGGCTTGTAAACCGCCCGCAGGAAAGTTTGGCAGGGGTGTGATTTTGGCGGATTTTTCTTTGTTCACTTTTCCTTTTGGCACTTTTGCGGTTTCCGGCGTTTCACAGGAATTTTAAGAACAAAATGTCAAAAAAACGGGAGCGCCCGTTGCAATAGCGCAACAGTTGCTCCCGTTTGTAAAATTTTTTTAATTTGATTTTCCGCTTGAAACAGGAACTTTTTTGTTCATTCGTTAATTTTTTTTGAACAAAAACGGTTTGTTGCAGTTTTGCGCATTGTTGCGTTTTTGCAGCTTACTCCCGCTCCTGCTCCAGCTTTTTGCGCTTGCGCACAAAGGTGGAAGCGTCCATGCCAAGGCTGCGGGCAGCGTCCCGCACGTTCCCGTAGCGGCTGTACGCCCGCCGGATATAGCTGATCTCCAGCTGCTCCACCAGCTTGTGCAGGTTTACCCGTTCAAAGTACTCCTCGCTCTCCTTCTGACTGATGGTAATGTCGGTGGTAATGGGCAACTCCTCCGGTTGAATGACGTTGTTCTTGGAAAGGATCATCAGCCGCTCCACCACATTGTGCAGCTCACGGATATTGCCGGGCCAGTTGTAGCTCTGCATACAGATGATGGTCTCCGGTGCAAAGCGTTTTTTCTGGTGGTATTTTTTGTTCATTTCCGCCACATGCGCCGTCACAATGTAGGGAATATCCTCGCGGCGCTCCCGCAGGGGCGGCACATTGATGGGCAGTACGCTTAGGGCATAGTACAGATCCTCCCGGAACTTCTTTTCCCGCACCAGTTCCATCAGGTCGGCGCTGGTGGAGGCAATGATCCGTAAATCACAGGGCTTATCGGAGCCATAGCCCAGCGGTCTCAGCCGCCGCCGCTTGATGACTGAGTAAAGACGGGTCTGGCACTCGTGGTTCAGCTGCTCCACCTCGTCCAGAAAAATAACGCCGTGATTTGCTTGCTCCAGCACACCGGTCTTGCCCTGTGGGTATTCCGGCGAAACGCCGGGGCCCAATCCGAACAGATCGGCAACCATACTGTCGTCAGGCAGCGAGGCGCACGGCACTGTAATGTAGCTTTCCTTGCGGCGCTTGCTTCTGGCATAGATATACTCCGAAAGGGCGCCCTTGCCCACGCCTACCTCGCCCTGCAGCAGCACCGGCACCTCCATTTGGGCGGCACGGTTCAGCAAATTGATGACATTCTGCATGCTCTTGTCATGGAAGATCAGGCTGGATGGGCTGCGGTCCTGCCGGTTGCGTGCTGCCTCCAGCTCGGCAGAATACAGCCGGTTGCGCTCCTCGCTCTGCTCCAACTGCTCCTTCAGCGAATACAGCTCGGTCACATCACGGACATTGGTGACCACCATGACGATGTTGCTTTCGGCATCAAAAACCGGCGTGCTGGTGATGATGGCGCGCTTGCCGGTCTTGAAAAGCTGCTCCATCGTCACCGATTCGCGGCGCTCCAGCGCCAGCAGCGTACCAGATGCCGAAATCACACGGCTCTCCACCAGCTCCGCCATGCTGCGTCCCACCATCTCCTCCTTGTGCAAACCGCTGATGGTCTCGTAGCTTTTGTTCAGTGTCAGGGTGATTGCATTGCCGTCTGCGATATAAATGCCATCGTAAGATGACTCAAAAATCACCTCGAACCAGTTGCCCTGCCGCCCGAAAAAGGGATCCCCCGCCCCGTTTTCCGGCATTCGCAGCACGGTCGGTTGTCGTTTTGCCATGCCCTTTCCTCCCATCTCTGGTCCGCTCTCCGGCGGGTCTTTCGTTATCAGGGTTGCCAAGGTATTTCTTCCTCCGCCGCTTTATGGCGCGGCGCCCTCCGCTCACCGTCGGGACTGCCGCCCCTGCGGGGCGGTCAGCCCTCCCCCGCTGCGGTCGCCGCGCCGCAGCTTCCTTGCGTCCGACGGATTTTCAGCGGTATTTTTATTCCTCAGTCTCCTCCTGCTGTCCGGCGGCTCCGGTGCCCTTGGCAGCGGATTTTGCCGCCTTTGCCGCTGCTTTTTCCTCCTTGCGGCGTGCCGCCGCCTCCTTTTCGGTCTTGCGGCGGTTGCGGCGCGCTTCCATCTCCATCTTCTCCACCGTCGCCAGATCGTAGTCGGCGTTCAGGTCGAGGAACGGCTCGGCATTCTCGCCGGCTATGCGCTTCAGCAGGGTGGCGCGGTGCTTGAGCTGCTCGGTGTAGAAGCTCTCAAAGGCATTGATTCGGTTCTGGTCGCTGATGGTCTTGGGGTCGGCGCAGCCCTCCAGAAACACGTTGGTCACATAGCAGATCTGCCGGATCGGGTCAGCAAACAGCTCCCGGTTGCGGCGATGGCTGCGGCAGCGGTAGCACAGTTCGGCGCTTGCCTCCTCCATTTCGCCGTACAGCTCCGCCAAATGACGGGTCGTACCCCGTTTCATCAGCTTTTGCAGCTCCTCTGGCTGCTCCGATACCGGCAGCGCCTGCATCACCCCAGCCTTTTTTTGGGTGGCAAGCACCGCCTTGGGCGCCCGCCCGCCCGGAAGAACATAATTGGACAGCTTGCAAAAAGCCTGCGCAAAGCGGTCGATCATGTGACGCATTTCCTTTTCGCCGCGCTTGCTGAAAATAAAGCACATGATGATGGCGAAGATCATCACTGCATAGCCGACACGAATCACCCACTGCATGGAAAAACCTCCTTCAATTTTACGGACGGAGCTCATTTGCCGCCCCTGCATTATTTGCCGCCGGAGGGCGGCCGCCCTGCCGGAGAATAGCCGAATTTGTGAAAAAACTTGCCAAGGGAAAAGTCGTATGTTACACTATGGTCGAATTCGGGCGTCCGATGCCGGCAGAAAACCATCTCCCACTAATCCGTCCGAATCGACTGAAATTTGCAGTAAAAGTGTTGAATTCACACAAAGCTTTACAAAAAATTTACAAACCTGCTCCCATTTTCATCTGCGAATGCGAAAAGAGGTAAAAACGCTATGGAAAAGAACACCGCCCCACGCGCCCGTTTTGTTGCCGCCATTCTCCTGTTCGTCGCAGTCATCGCCGGCGATCTGGTGCTGAGCCGGGATTATCTGACGCAGGGACTTTACGCCATTCCCGCCTTTTTGATCTTCGAGTTGGTCATGCTGTTCCTGCTGGTGGTCGGCATCTTTCTGTTCTGCAACCGCCGCGGGCTGGACAGCAACAAAAAGCTGCTGCTCGGCTTTGGCTTTTTCCTGGTCTGGTGCGCTGCAACAGTCCTCTGGTTTGCCGACTATAAAGCCCTGTACCTTTCCACCCTGAATACCGAATACCCCAGCTACGGTGCAGCCATCACCTGCCTGAAGCTGGTGATGGTGCTGTGCGGTTTGACCGCTTTGATTCCGGTCGCGCCCGCGCCCACGGGCCGCGAGTATGCACACGGGCTGGCGCGCGCGTATGAAAAGCAAAACATCGAGCAGGCAAAGAACGCTGCCGAGGAAGCCCAAAAGGATCTGGAGCGGCGGGTGGAACAGCTGCGCAGCAGCCTTTCTGCGGAGGAGCTGGAGGCGCTGATGGCAAAGCTGCAAACCGAAAAGCCTGCCGATACCGCCGATGCCCCTGCCGAGGCTTCCGCCAAGCGACCTGAAGCCATGGAGGAAAAGTGATATGTTCCTGATTCGTACACTGCTTTCGCAAGGAACGATCCTGTGCATTGTGCTGCTGGCGGTGACGCTTGATGTGGGCTTTTCCGCCGGCAAGCCGACTGCCAAGCCCTATGTGATCCCGCTGGTGCTGGCAGCCTGTCTGCTGCTGTTTGGCGGCATGGAGCTGCTGAGCCGCGGGAACGACCCCGCCGGTGAAGTCACCGCCGCCATGTTCTTCGGCTGGCTGGGGCTGCTGGGCGCTCTTGGTGCAGTGGTCGCGCTGGTTTCCCGCGCCATCAAGCTGCGTTGGCTGAAAAAGCAGGAGCAGGAGGAAAAGATCCAGCTGTAAACAAAGCGATAAAGCGACGACCCGAAGCGGCTCCCGATGGGAGCGCGGCGACGGGTCGTTTTTTGTTCCCGTCGGATCGTAAAGCTATGCGGGGGATATGCGTGAAAGTTTTCGGTCAAGCCTTTTCCAAAAGGCTTGCGAAATCCAAAGGCAGCGCCTTTGGTCGCCCGTCGCAACGGGCGAAATCCTTTTTCCGGAGGGCGCTCCGAAAGGGGTTGAATTTGCAAAATGATTCGGTGGATCGTTTTGCAAAGAGGGGGAACCCTGCAAGAGAGGGTTCCCCCTTACTTGCGAATTTTACTAACTATCCTTTCACCGAGCAGGTGAAAACCGCTTATTTAGACTTAGTTTCATCTCGCCTACCGGCGTCGCAAAACCTTACAAAAGGTTTCAGCAGGTACGCCTGCCGGCGGGGCGGCACTTTTGCGCCGGCAAAAGTGCCCAAAACCGGCTTGGGGACACCCCAAGACCCCACGCACCGGAACGCCCGCTCGGAACGGCTATGCCGTCCCGAAGCGTGGGCTAAACGGTGCTTATAAAGTGTCTGCGACGCATTTTATCGCCTGCCGCGCCGGAGCGCGGAATGGCGAACCACCACCCCTGTCCCCTCCTCAAAGGAGGGGAACTATGGGGACAGCAGACAAACACTTTTGGGTCTGCTAAAGTTTGCGCAGAGAGGGACTTTTACTTCTCCTCCTCGTCCTCGATGGGCTGAGGGGCTTTTTCGGAACGAACAAAGGAAATGATCAGGCAGAGCAGCACCAGGACATTGGCAAAGAGAACGGTCTCGGAATAGACGAACTTGGCGCGAATGATACCGAGAATGACCGCAATGATCGCCACGACATATAAAAGCCGGCGCACCAAGGCGGAATCCTCACCGCGCTTTTTGACCAGCAGCAGATTGGTGGCAAACAGCAGCACGATGAGCGCACCGCAGCCATACAGAACATAAACGATGATATCAAGCCAATCCATGGTTTTTATCCTCCATCTTGTAAAAATCGGGGGTCTGATAACATTATAATGTTTTGTTGCATTTTTGCAAATAATTTGCGTTTCATTTCTGCAACTTGCTGCATTTATGCAACGCCTGTTTTTCGGCAGGTTTCCGAAGATAATTCCTGCTCTTTGGCACTTTTGCAAGAGGACTTGCGAAAAAGCCGGATCTTTTGTTGCGCTTCTGCAACAAACTTCTGAAAAACCGGCTTAAATGCAAAAAAACAATCTGTTTTTTTACGGTCAGTTTTGTTTTTTTTCCTGCTCAAATCAACAAACAAGCGGTAAAAACTTTGGCAGAACGACCAAAAGAAAAGCAGCAGAGCCGTCCCATAAAGGGAATGCTCCGCTGTCTTTTCCCGATCTTCCGTGTTTTCTCTTAATCTTCCTTTTTCGGTATGCCGCAGCCCGATTGCGACGCGCCGGTGAATCTCTGCATGAAGACGCGGGAGCAGACCTTTTGCCCAGTCGTTCTTCCCTGCCTTCATGCTTGCATTGTAGCACAGAAATTGTCGAAATTGGAGGAATTTTTCGTAAAACGCATATACAGTGAGGTTTATGTCATTTTTGCTTCCAAAATTCGCCCAAGTGTGATATAATTTTACATATACCAAGCGATAAGGGAGGGAACAAGATGTACCGGATAGCCGTATGCGATGACAACCGCGAGCTGCTGGAGGCTGCCGCTGAGCGCCTGCGGATCTATTTTGAGGGAGAAGAAGTAGTGCTGTCGCTTTTTGAAACCGGGGAGGCACTGCTGAACAGCGTGCGGGAAAAAGACTGCCTGTACCAGCTGGCGATACTGGATATCGAGCTGGGAGAAATGAACGGCATCGAGGTGGGCGACGAGCTGAACCGTCTGCTGCCGGACTGTCAGATCATTTACCTGACGGGGTACCTGGACTATGCGCCGGAGGTTTACAGCACCCGGCACACCTACTATGTGTACAAGCCCACCATGGAAAAGCACCTGCCGCTGGCGCTGGAGAAGGCAGTGGCGGCGCTGGAGGCGCTGATACACGGACGACTGGTGCTGCCGCAGAAGGGCGAACAGCTTGTGCTGGAAAAACAGACGATCCTCTATATGGAGCGGCGGCTGCGTACCACAATCATTCACACCACGAATGGGAAGATGACCTCCTCGCTACCGCTGGGCGAGCTGCTGGAGATGATCGGGCTGCCTGCCTTTCTCCGCTGCCACAACAGCTTTGCGGTAAACCTTGACCACGCCGTGTCATTCCGGCGGGAGAGCTTTTTGATGAAGGGCGGGGCGATTGTTCCCATCAGCAATTCCTATTATGCGGCGGTGCGGGAGCAGTTCCGCAAATATCACGACGTTGAACCCTGAGAGAGCAGAAAGGAGAGAGAGACATGACGGCGATTATTCAGTTTTTTACATCGCATTTCTTCGGGAACATGGTATACGGCATCATCAATAATCTGGTTGCCTTTATATTTGTTTGGTTTATCCATGCCTTTATCCCCTACAAGCCGAAATACCAAAACCGGAAAAACCTGACCCGCGCAACGCTGCTGATGTATGTCGGGCTGGTCATCATCAGCTATGTGCGGGAGATCCCCGGCTGTAATGCATTTCACATTTTCTACCCGTTGGTGGCATTGTATTTTGTAATTCAGCTCATCTATCTGTTTACCGTATTCGATGGCAGCGTTGCCATGCTGCTTCTGCTGTTCTTTTTGGAAAAGATCATTGAAATACTGGGAATGGCAGTTTCGGAGGCTCTGTCTGTATGGCTGATCCCCGACTATATGTACTATTACCTTTTGGATAGTGTGCGGGGCGTGTGGTATTTCAATTCCTCTATTGCGGCGTCGGAGCTGATCCTTTGGGGATTCTGCTGGCTTGTTATTCGGCTGGTAAGATATGTGCAGCGCCGCAATGCGCGCTTGGATATCATGGCGTATATCCTTATCCCCGCTTCACAGTTCATTTTGTTCATTATTACAATGGTGCTGTATGCCGATGAAGCGAAAACCGCCGTTTACGACCCCTACGGGGTAGCGGCGCTGGTGCTGGGCGTTTTGGGCGACCTGGCGCTGTTTGTGACGATAAAGCACATGCGTGAAAATGCCGAGCTGCGTGCGCAGCTGGAAGCCACCAAAATGCAGCAGAGCTACTACGCACTGCTGGAGGAACAGCAGAAGCAGATCCGTGAGATGCAGCATGATATCAACAACCATATGGCGGTCATTCGCAGTCTGACGGCAAATGCCGAGGAGGGCACCGACCTGAAGCAGTACGCCGAGGAGCTGACGGCGCCGAAGCTCCTTCACCTGCACTACTGCCGCAATACGATTCTGAATGCGCTGCTGGTGAACAAGGCTGCCGACTGCCGTAAGGCGGGCATCGAGGCGGAATTTGATATTCATTTGGCGGCGGGCACCGAAGGCTATGATGACTATGACCTGGTGGCGCTGGTGAGCAACCTGTTGGATAATGCCATAGAAGCGGCGGGGACGGCGGAAAATAAGCGGCTGGCGCTGACGATGCACCTGGCGGACGGAGCGCTTTCTATCCTGTGCCGCAACAGCTGCGGAGCGGACGGCACCGGCAGCTATGCAGCCAATCAGGGCAAAATGACCCGCGGCAATGGCAGGGCGATCATCAACCGGCTGGTGAAAAAGTACAGCGGCGAGCTGGAGCTGCGCCCCGAGGAGGGGAGCTACACCGTTTCGGTAATGCTGTTCGCCCGGGAGAACGCAGTGAAAAAGGACGCATAAGGCAGATATTCAGAAAGGCTCCGGAAGGGGCTTTTCTTTTTTGGGGGGAGGTGTCTGAGGGCGGGATTTTTCTCGGCAAATTTATCTCCCGCACCCTCTCACCGCGACCCGTTCTATGACTTAGACCCATCTCGCCTGACGGCGTCGCAAAGTTTTGATTACGCCTTAGTATCTCCGCCTACCGGCGGGGTGGTACTTTTGACCCGCCAAAAGTACCCAAAAGCGTTTTAGGGCTGCTGCCCTAA
>USBC01000016.1 GCA_900552845.1 uncultured Oscillospiraceae bacterium
AAACGGAGACAAGAGTAATGTGGAGGCTGTATACAACCGTATTAGAGCGGATAAGTCCAGCACTGTAAACTTGGGTAAGGGTGAAGCTGGCTACTATATGGAGTCACACTATCAAGCTTCTTATAGTAGTTGCCTTGGCACTATAACTGCATATACACAGTCTAAGGCAACAGCACAGTTAAGTAACGCCGGCACCAAGTTTACAAAGGCGACTTTCACTGTTCCCAGCAAGAATTACCCGAACCAGAACCTTGATATGGTGTTCAGCTTTACCCAGAGCAGTCTTTCTAACCAGCAAAATGTGGGCGGCAAAAGCGGTGATAGTCGTAGAGTATTGGGTTCCACTACTGCAACTACCATTGTTTTGGAGTGCAACGGCGTAAGCTACACCGTTAAGCTGGCGCACCAGCTGGATGTTTACAATCCGAACTGATAATATCCTGCGGGAGAGAAGAAAATGCCTACTGATTTTGTTATAAGTTTGGTGGGCGGCACCCGCGCCATGGCCGCTGTTATGCTGCGGCCGCGCCGGTGGCAGGCAGGGCTTCCCATGTGGAAGACCCTGCTTTCCGCCGCGGTGCTTACCGTATTAGGTGTTTTGGGTGCAAAGCTGATGTTTTTGATTGAGAGCGGTTTTTGGGCAGGCACTTCCTTTTACGGCGCCGTGTTCTTCCCACCGCTGTTCATGGTGTTGCTGGCACTGCTGCTGCGCGTGCCGCCGCTTACTCTGTTGGACTTATGCGCTCCGGCGGAGTGTGTCATGCTTGCGTTGCTCAAGGTGCTTTGCCTAAAAAATAGCTGCTGCGGCGGACGCTTACTGTTTACTACTGCATCGGGTGGCGAGATTTACTTCCCCAGTCAAATCATTGAACTGCTCAATGCGTTGGTTCTTATGGTCATGCTGCTGTGGCTTATTCGCAAGGGGACATGGCAAGGACGCATTTATCCCATATATATGCTGCTCTACGGCATTACAAGGTTTATCCTTAATCTTCTGCGCGATACAAAGCCTTTCCTGCTGGGGCTTCCGGCAGGAAACTTCTGGTCGTTGGTCGCTATTGTAATTGCCCTTATCTGGCTCCGCCTCGCCCACCCTCAAAAAGGAGTTGCTGAAAGTGAAAAAGAAATTACGGTCTAACTTAATAGTGCTGCTTGCGGCAATTCTTGTTTTCATGCTCCCCGTCCCCGCCTTTGCCGCCGAAACTTCCGGCACCTGCGGTGATGACCTGCAGTGGCAGCTTGCCGATGGCGTTCTTACCGTCACCGGCAGCGGCGCCATGCGCGATTTCCCCGAAAGTGAAATGGCGCCGTGGTACCCCCTGCGGGAGCAGATCACCGAGGTGCGCCTCCCCGAGGGGCTGACCTCGGTGGGCAGTCTGGCGTTCTACGGCTGCACGGCGCTTACCGCCGTCACCCTGCCGCAGTCCGTCACCGCCATCGGCAGCTATGCCTTTGCGGAGTGCTCCTCCCTGCAGACCTTCCGCATGAATGAAAGCGTTACCTCCATCGGAGAGTGCGCCTTCCGTGCCTGCGAAAAGCTCGCCGCCGTCACCCTGCCCGGCTCCCTCGAAAAGCTCGGCAGCATGGCGTTCTACCGCTGCGAGTCACTTACGGCAGTCACGGTGCCGGCGTCGGTCGGCAGCATGGGCGTATCGGTCTTTGCCTACTGCAAATCGCTGGTGCGCGCCACCCTGTCGGCACGGCTGGCGGGCGTCCCTACATGGACATTCTACGGCTGCTCCGCCCTGACGGAGGTTACCCTCTCCTCCACCATGCAGTCGGCAGGGGAGTACGCCTTCCGTGGCTGCGACAGCATCGAGACCATCAGCACCGCCTCCGGTGATCCTACCGTGGCGGAGGAGCTGCTGGAAAGTATCCGCCGTGGGGATACCTCCTTCTCCGCCGATGGAGCTGTGACGGCAGAGCCGCCCAAGGGCAATACCACCACCGCCACCGAAAAAAACGGCGGTCAGACCACCGTCTCCGAAAAGGAAAACAGCACCATCACCGTGAAAAGGGAACACGATGGCGAAAAGGAGACCACCCGCATCGACGCAACGCTGGATAATTCCAACGGCTGGTCGGATCTGAAGGATACCATTGATGAGGTTCGCAGCGGAGGGGTTACCGGAACGCTGGATATTACGGTTCGCCCCGATAGCGGTGTTGTTTCCGGCAAGGATCTTTCCAAGGTAGGCGGCGAAGATGCCGTCATTACCATCTGTCCCGATGACGGCTCCCAGTGGAAGATAGATACAACAAAGACGCCGGAAAAGGACTATTCCGGCAAATACACGCTGGGCGCCACCGTCACCAAAACCGATCCCGATAAAACCGATATCGAAAGCGATAAGGTGTACAAGGTCGATTTTGCGGGGAATACCGATTTTGATATGACTGTCGGCATTAAAGTGGATCAGGAAAACGCCCGCCAGTACGCCACCATTTATCAGAAAAACCAGCCGCTGCAAACCGTTGTAGTCGATGATGAGGGCTATGCATGGTTCCAGATGGGGAAAATCAGTAAAAAAACAGCGTACTATGTGGGGGTCAATGCGGCAGATGCCGATACCGCCAATGCCACCATTCCCGCCACCCTTACCGATGCCTACGGCATCGACTACACCCTCACCGATTCTACCGGCAAGGGCTATCAGGTCACCGGCAGAAGCTCCCGCTGGGGCATTACCGGCGGACGGTTTGCTACTTATGTGGGCATTGCAGTGGCACTGGTCGTGCTCATCGTCGCCCTTATCATGATTACCCTCAACAAGCTGGCGAAGAACAAGGCAAAGTACGCCACCCCGCAAGGGGAGGACGACGCCATTGATGAGGACGCCCTCCGCCTGCAGGTCATGCAGGAAATGCTGGAGGAAACCCGTCAATCCAACAACAAAAAGGAATAATTCTGTCGAATAATACAATTAGGAGAGGAGGCGAACGGCAGCGTGAAGAAAAATCATATCCTTAAGCTCACGGCTTTGGCTTTGATGGTCATAATGTCCCTTACCGTTGCCGTCACCTCCACCTATGCGTGGCTCACCATGTCCTCCAGCCCCGTGCTGGAGGGGCTGCGGGTCACCGTCGGCGGAGATAACACCATCAAGGTCGCTGCGGATATTTCCGCCAAAACCGAGGACGGCACCACCGTCCACTATCCCGCCGCTTTCACCGAGCATCTCAACCTTTCTCTATACAGTCAGTACGAATATCTCGGCAAGCTGGCGGGGCTGTCTCCCGTCTCCACCGCCGATGGCGTCAACTGGTTTTTGCCCACCTACTACAAGTCAAGTGATTTAGAGGTGCAGAACGGCAACGCAGCAGCGGGGACGATCCGCCCCGTGCAGGCTTTCACCCGCGAGTTCGACCTTGCCAGCGCCAATCAGACCGGCCCCCTTACTGACAGCCGGGCAGGTCACTACGCCTACTTTGATTTGTGGGTCATGTCTCCCTCCGGCGATTGCGACCTCCGAGTCGCCACCGGCACCGACCCCGATGATGACTCCGGCAGCTACGTTATTGCCCTGCCCGATCTTTCCAAGGGCGCAGACGGCAGCTTTGCCCTCAATGAAAACGCCTCGTCGGTCGCAGCATCGGCACGGGTCGGCTTTCTTGTTAATACCACGCCGCTTTCCGGTAAAAGCGGCACCACGGCGCTGCTGTCGGCTATCTCAGAGAATAGCAATACCGGCGGCTCCTATAACAGTCTGCGCGGTGTTTACGCCGAAAAGGGCAGCAGCACCCAGAATTTCCATGGCAGCGAGAGCTTCGTGATCTACGAGCCGAATGCCGACTGCCACCCCGGCTCCGCCTCAGACGGCGGCTACATTGCTACCTACCCCGTCGGAGCCGATGAAAACGGCAAGGGGAAGGAGCAGTCGGTTTTCACTAACCTCACTGTCCAAAAACAAAGCACATGGAAAACCGACGGCAACGGAAAGTCCCTGCTGGCAGGTCAGCTGGAAGCCGCTCTGTTCCAGTTTAAGACCCAACTGGGTGAAGAGAAAATGAACGCCCTTACGGCAGAGCAGGCAGCGGAGCTTTTCTACGCAAAATATCTCCAAGGTCAGTATTCTTTCTTGGTGCAAAAGGGCCATTTTTTCCCGAACAGTGTTGCCCTTTCCACGGGGATAGATCCCAACACCCGTTCCATTGCCGGTGCGGAGCTGGGTACATACAAGACGGCAGGCGCTACCGAGGACGCCGTTATTGTCCGGCTGGAGCGCAATGTCCCGCAGCGGATCAGAGTTTTCATCTGGCTGGAGGGTCAGGACGCCGATTGCACCGGTGCGGCGGAAAATCTCCGCTTTGCAGTCAATCTCCAACTCGCAGGAGCGAACAGTTAATACATGGAAGAAAACAATCTGGAAATCAAAACGGAAGAGCAGAGTGCAGATGCCCCCGCAGTGGGCAAAAAGCAGAAAATCGTCAGCCGCGTGGTGGCGGTGCTGCTGGCAGCAGCGCTCATCTTCTGTATCTATACAGTTACGCAGGTGCTGTCCAAGGGTTATGTCACCGTGGGCGGGTACAGCATGTTCAGGGTCATGACCGGCAGCATGGAGCCGACTCTGCAGGTCAATTCCCTGCTGCTTTCACGGCAGACCCCCATCGGAGAGATCGAGGTAGGAGATATCGTCTGCTACCGCTCCCGCAATTCACAGACCCGCGATTGGGCTATTACACATCGTGTGGTCGCCATTCGGCAAAGTGCCGATGGCAGCCCGCTTTTGGAGACCCGGGGCGATAATAACCCCGTTTCCGATACGCAGTATGTCACAGCAGCAAACCTCATCGGTAAGGTGGTGTGGCACAGCAGAGAAGGGAGTTCATTTGCCGTGTTTATTTCGTGGCTTACCGGCAAGATCGGCTTTTTGGCTTGCATCGTCCTGCCCGTTCTGCTTATCTGCGGCATTGTGCTGCGGGATAGCGTAAAGGGGATTCGGACAGAGCTTGCCAAGGCGCTGGCGGAGCTGGAGGAGGAACAGGCAGCGGAGCCGGCTGCCCAAACCCTGCTTACAGAAGATGAGATCAAAGAGATCACCGAAAAGGTGAAAGCGGAACTAATGGAGGAATTAAAGCAGAATGCCGGTGTTTAAGCGGGATCGTGAGGAACAACAGCAGAATAGCAGGGAGCGCGTCGTCTCCGAAGCCAAAAAGCGGATCTACAAGCAGGCAGGGCTGGCGCTTACAGCGATACTGGTTACGGTAGCGCTGTTATTTGCCATGTCTACGGCTTGGTACAGCAATGTGCTGGAAGCCGGATCTCTTACCTTTCAGGCAGAAAAGTGGGAGCTGAATGCAGATCATGTTTCCTCCAACGGCAATGTTGTTGCCCAGCCGGGCGCACGCGGTATCCTGCCGGTCTCCTATAAGAATACCAGCGACAGCATTGTAAATGCTTATGTCAACGTGTCCAAGGAACAGATGGACGTACCGCTTCAAAAGCGCATTTACTTCTACACCGAGACCCCCTATACGGTCGGCTCCGGCGAAAACGCCGAGACCGTTGCCCGCCGTTATCTCACCAACGGCACGGCAGCGCCCTATACCGTCCTCAGCATGGGGCAGCTTACCATGTCCGATGACTTTTGCACCGTCGATACCCCCATCTGCTGGGAATGGGTCTACGACCTTTTAGGATATTATGTCCGGCTGGAGCCTACCAATGATGGCAGCGTAATCGAAAAAGAATACCTCCGCCCCATCGTCTACGATTACGATAAAGCCACCTTTGATGAGAATGGCAACCTTGCAACCGTTGATGGAAAGCATATGGATCATTTTCTGCAAGACATTACAGCGGAAGATGGCTACCTCAATAAATTTGTCGAAAGCAACATCACTACAGATTCCAAGACAGGTACCAAATACTATACTGTAGATAACGATAATCAAAATACCCTCGGTTACTACACCGCCATTCGCCTGCTCACCAAACAGGAAATAGCGGAAGCCAATCTGTGGGACACCGAACATGCAGGTGCGTCCTTCAATAATGTTAAAATCACCATCACCGGCGAGACCGCTAATGTCGATATGATCAATGTCGGTACCACGGAGGATCTGACCAAAGCCCTCAAGTCGGAAAACGGCGGCTATATCCGTCTTTCCGGCAATCTGGAGCTGACCGAAAACATCACCGTTTCCGCCAAGGAGCCGGTCATTCTGGATTTGAACGGTGCGACATTGACCGGCAGTGCCACCGGCGGCGACCTGTTCACCGTCGGCAAGGGCAGGGAGCTTACCGTGATCAACGGCACCATCAAAAACAGCGCCGGCAACAAGACGCTGTTCGGCATCAATAACGGAAAGCTCACCGTCAGCAATGTCACCGCCACCGCCGAGGGCGAAAGCCAGTGGGGCATCTACATTCAGGATAACAACAGGACCACGGCGCAGGACGGCGATTCCATCGTTTACATCACCCATTCCACCATTTCCACGGGGCTGCCCACCGTTATGGTCGTCGGCAACAATACTACCACCGCCCAAAAGACCCGCTGTGTTATCGAAAACAGCACCCTTACAAGCGATTATGTTGCAGTCTACGGCAATGGGCAGACCGTCAGCGGCGGTACCGCCATCGAAATCAAGGATAGCATCATTACCGGCAAATATGCTGCGGTTTCTCACCCGCAGGATAACAGCACCCTCCACGCCGAAAATTCCACCTTTACCGGCAATACCGGCATCGCCGTCAAGGGCGGAACGGTTTATCTGGATAACTGTGTTGTTACCGGCAGTGCGACTGAGACATTGGCAGGGGCATTCAATAATAACGGCTTTACCGATACGGGCGCCGCGGTCTATCTGGAAGCGGGTTACGAGCGCGATAATATTGCCGTCTATATCACCGGCGAAAACAGCAGGATTACCGCCAAGAAGCAGCAAGCGCTCCTGCTGTACCATGACGAAAAGGATACCAAGACCCGCAAGGCGCGCATCGCCGTCAGCGGCGGCACCTACAGCAGCAATGTAACGGACTATCTTGCCAATCTGTTATTCCAGTGTAAGGTAGACGATAATAGCGGCACCTACACCGTTACCAGAAAAGAAGCCCAAAGCGGCAGCTAAACAGGAGAGAAAACACAGATGGAAAAGAAAATGCACATCAGCCTGTGGGCTTTGATATCCGGCTTGCTCCTTACCATTACCCTGCTGGCGGGCGTCGGCGTCACCATGGGACGCTACACTTCTACGGCAGGAACGGCGGCAACCTTTCAGGCACGTAAAATGAGTCACCTTTATCTTTCCGCCGCCACCGACGAAGCGCAGAACCTGCCTGCCAACCTTTTGGGCGACTGGGAAACGAATAAAGAATATTCCCAGCTCCGTTTTATCGTCAGCAATACCGACAGTCAGAAAGTCAATGCGGAAACCGTCGATTATGTTCTGAGAGTATTGGTCAGCCGCGGCAGCGAAAAGCCCAACGGCGTTACCATCTCCAGCGGCGATGAGATCTACGGCGGCACGCCGGAAGCAATCGCCGAAGGCACCGAGCTGTGGAACCAGATGGGCGCCGGCTGGGTCTACACCTTCCACCCCGCACAGGAAAATAAGGAAGACCCCCTCGGCGAGGAGATCATCTGGAGCATGGAGGGCGTAGAAAGCAAAACGCAGGAATTTACTCTTATCGTTACCGGCGAAAGCGTCCTCAGCACGGTGGAGCTTCAGCTTGTTCCGGTCATCAGTCAGTAACACAGGCAAACCAAGGCAAAAGGAGGTACGCCCCATGAAAAAAACAAAATATGCGGCAATGGCGGCAGCCATGCTGTTTCTGGTCAGCGCATACCTCGGCACCTCGCCTGCCTTGGCACGCTATCTTAACAGCGAACAGTATTTCACCACCCACGCCGCCGAAAACCGCTCTCTCACCGTCGAAGTAGGGCAGACCGGCGCGGGCAATTTCCTCACCTCCGATGGTGCGGCGTTCCTTGTTACCGCCCCCGCCAGCAGCACCCTGCCGTTCACCTTCACCAATAATGGCAGCGATGCCAAGGTCATTCGTATCACCTCTACCACCGCACTTGGTTCCTCCGCAGATGAGGTGTTCATTTTGAATCCCTCTAAAAGCGAAGATCCGGCTCAAACCGTCACCGATCCCGTCGTCAGCGGTACCGTCAGCACATACACCCAGACCCACACGGTCAACTGGACGCTGTCAGCAGGCATCTACACCGTCTCCATCGAGGTCTTTGAAGCGCGCGATGTGAAGCTCACCGGCGCCAAGGACGATACCACCGATCCCGCAGCCCCCGAAAATCCTGACAGCTCCGGCGACAGCGATAATTCCGGTGACAATACCGGCGATAATACGGGAGATAACACCGGCTCCGGCGAGACCGACCCCGCCGAAACCGAGAATACCCCCGCCGCTCAGTCGGCAGCGCCTGCTGTGCCCACCCCAACTGCCGAGATGACAGAGAATGAGGAGAACAGCGAAAGCGAAAAAAACGGCGATAATAGCGGCAGCGGCGAGGACGGTACGACCCCCACCACGCCGTCCAATCCTATCACCCCGGCAGGGGACAGCAACAGCAGTATCGAGGAGGGCAGCGCCAAGCCCTACATCACCCTGCGCGCCGTTTTTGCTGTCCAAATCGATGGAAGCGCCTCATCTGTCACCGTCGCGCCGCTTCTTACCATCACCGGTAATAAGCATTCCATCAACGGCACCAATCAGCTTTCCGTTGTCGCCGATGCAGCAGTCAGCGACTTTGCCTATTCGGTTCAGCGCTATGTTGAGCTGGAGCAGGACGCTAAAAACGACGGCGGGGAGGATATCAAGGTCAAAGTTCTCCAGTGGCAGACGATCGAACTGACCGTCCCAGAGGAAGGTACAACCGAGATCCCCGCCATCAAGGGCTTTACCGCCGAGCTGAATGGGAACACCCTTACCCTCACCAACGCCGAAAGCCAAGCCCCGGCAGGGCTGTACCGTCTTGTCATCGACTTGAAGAATACCGAGGGCTTCCCGCTTTATGTCCCATTCTTAGTCAATTACCGTCAGCCCGTTTTGCAGGACGCACAGGAGGAGACCCCCACCGTCGTAATCTGATTATTGGAAACCATCAAGCCGCACGGCACCGTCTCAGGGACGATGCTGTGCGGCTTTCTGCTAAGCCCTTGCGGGGCTGTCAAACCACTTTTAGCCGGCGTTTATAATGTCCTGCTCGGTCACGTCCAGCCCGAGGATCAGGGTGTTCTTGTAGAATACAGGCACCTCTCCTGCCGCTACCGTAATGCTGGTCTCGGCAATGGCGCCGTTTTTCACCTCACTTAAATGACCGGCGTAAATGGGGCTGCCGCCCGTGGCACTTTCAAAGATGCCGAAGTGAGTGATGGTGCCGTAGCCGGTACCACCGTCTGCTTCCTTCTTTGCGGCAGGGAACAGGATCTGATTCCCGTTTTTGATGATTCCGCCCTGTGCGGCGTCCATGCACCACAAACCGCTGCCCAAATCGCCGCCGCCCACCGGTACGCGCTTGTATTCGCTATCAGTCGGTTCGGTAAAGCCGGTGATGCCGCTCTCACCAAGGGTTGGCGTGGTGGTGGAAAGCCCCAGCCACATACCGCTGCTGCCGTTGATGATTTTGGTCATGGTGGTGTTGCCGCCGACGGTGTAGCCCAAGGCGGATTTTCTGCCGAAAATGGTTTCCAGAATGGCGTTAGTAATTGCTTTTTTCAACATATTTTTCCTCCGTATTTTAGTTACTGTTTACCGTAAAGGTCGAATTCAATGGTAAAGGAGCGGTTCCCCAGCGGCTTATACTGCTGGATCAGCACACTTTGGAAAAAGGACTGCTGATAGCTGTCCATCTCCTCGTAGGGGACTTCGTCCTTGGAATAATAGCCGCGGGCGCTCAGCGCCGCCTGTACGGTCTCCGCCGTGACCGTTTGGGTCACAAGGGAAGGCTCGCCGTTCGTTTCGGTCGCTTCGGAACCGATGCCGGTGATGTTCCAGCCGGCACCGAGAACGACATCACCATAGCTCCAGTCATGGTTAAAGCCGGTTTTCATCAGCGCTTCGGGTATGGTCTGCGCTCCTTCGCTGTACCAGCAGATCAGCGCGGTCAGGCTGCCGGTGATAAAGCCTGCCAACGGTGCCGTAATGCCGTCGGCAGCTCCGGAATTGATGAAGTAAAAGGCACTTTGATAGCTGCTCATGCCGTTTTCATAGTCCGGCATGGTGCCGGTGGGCGTTTGCAGGGTGTAGGCAGCGGGCACCGGCTCGCCGTCCTCCGCCGCCGGACGTAACACAAAGGGAAAGTGGATCCTATCCCCGGGCAAAAGCCACGAAGAAGTAACAGCGCTGTATGCAGTAATGTAGTCCTCCGTGTTCATGCAGTCACGGCTCCACTGGTCGTTCAGCACGGCGGGCAGCGCACGGTACAGCACCTGCCGCAGTCCCTCCCAGCTTTTCGGGTCACTGTCGGCGATCTGCGGGATCTCACAGAGCCTGTCCATAAAAAGCGCATGGGTTGCTCCCGCAAAAATCGCCTCAAATTCCGATTTGCGCTCGGTCATCAGCTCGGCACATAGCTCGTCCAGCTTAGAGCTTATGGCGGGGACGCAGCTACCGGCATTTATCAGGCACTGGGGATAGCCCTGATCCAACCAGGAAAACTGATTCTGACCGCTCCAGATCTGAAGCCGCAGCCGGTCGGGGGAGGCAATAATGCAGCCCTTGCCCTCGGCGTCGCCCCATTCCGAAAGGTCGGGCGCCTCGGCGCTGCCGCCGGTCGTCTCCAGCGTGCCGGTCACTCCGGCAATCGCCACGTCTTTCTTGATATTTTCCGGCAGCAGGGTATCCGGCTTGCGCAGAATGACAACGGAAAGGCTGTAGCCGTCATCTGCCTGCACCGATTGATCGCCCGCCGCCATCGAAAGATCGACAAATTTTGTCTGCGGCGGCAGCGGTGTTGAGATCGGGGTTTCCACCGTTACCGTCAGGCGCTCCAGTCCGTCGTAGCCCTCCGAGGGGGCAAAGGTGGTGGTGCTGAGGTTCTTCGTCAGCGTCACCTCGCGGCTTTCCAGCTTCGGCAGGATATTGACATTCGCCGTCACCTTGGAAAGCCCGTCATAGCCTTCGTCCGGCAGGATCTCCGCCGTTCCGTTTTGGATAATCTCTACGGTCTTTTCCTGCGTCATTGCTTCCAAGTTGAATTCCGCTGCTCCGCCGTCGGCGTCAGGGATTTTCAATTGCTTGATGCCGTGGAATACTGTTTCAGCTCCAAATGCGTCTTTCAGCTTGATATTTGCCATTATGTCACCTCCAGTGTGTCGCCGAGCGGGACGGCGCTGTAAGCTTGGGTTATGGTCAGTGTGCTGCCCTGCTGCACCGGGTATTCCCAGTCCGGCACCAACGAAAGCCCTGCAAGGGACAGCACGGTAATTGCCTCTGCCGCTTCCGCCTTGGCGGTGGTACCCTTTTGCAGCGGCAGGGCGGTTTTGCCCTCCAGCTGCCCCAAGGCTGTTGGTTCGGTAACGACCTCGGCGTCTGCGGCAGCATGGGTCACGCCGTCCACCGCCCCGCTAAATATTGCCTCGCAGCTTTCACAGGGCAGCGGAACCGCTGTTCCGGCTGTCGGCGGTATGGCGCCCGCTGTCTCCGGCAGGGCAGCCTCGCCCGACGACCCATCGGCTTTCCCGTTCAGCCGCAGAGCTTCCATTTTGCCGGTAGTCGTTCCTTTGGCAGCATAGCCCTCCGGAAGAACCGGCATCGGCAATCTGTGGCAGTGTTCGGTCGGCTGTGTAATGCGGCTTTCGGTTGCGGCTTTGCCGCAAAGCGGTACGGCATCGGTGGCTTTGCTGCCTTGGGCGGTGCAGTTGTCCGGCTCGGCAGCAGAGAGCATGTCCACCGCTTTTCGGGCGGCAGGCTGCCGTACTGCGACGGCTTGGATATCGGCATTGCCGCTCGACAGCAGGGCTGCCTCCTGTGCGCCCAGCCCGCAGGCGGGAGAAGGCTGAGCCAGCAGCAAAGCTGCTGCCGCCAGCGCCCCTGCGGAGAGCAGGCTTTGGTAGCGGTACAGCCCATGCCTGCCGCCCGCTCCCTCCAGCAAAAGAATGGTCGGCATTAGTCCTCCTCCCACTGCAGAGCCCGTAGGGGCAGGTCGTTCTCGGGCTTTTTGCCATAGGCCAGCAGCGTCAGTACCCCTGTCTCCTGCCCGCCCTCCTGAATGTTTGCCTCCTGCAGCTCAAAAAGCAGGTTAGCTGAGATCTCCTGCGCAGGCGCAAGGATCTGCACGCTGGTACCCGTTACGCCCGCGAGCGCGACCCGACAGGAAAACGGCGCTTGATTGCCCTGCCAGTCTGCGGCAGGCAATGTGACCAGCTGCGTGCGCCAATGCCCGCCGGCTCCGATGGTGATGGGCGTTGCCCATATCTTGCTCATTTCATCACTCCTTGTGAAAAATATCCCCTGCACCAATACGCGCCGGGCCAGGGAAATTTGCAGTGAAAGTGTTGAATTCGCACAAAGTTTTACGAAAAATTTACATTATTGGGAAATGATGGAGTAATTGAGGCGCTTGAATACCTGTTTGTCAGAAGAAATGACAGGCCAGCCAAGCGGCGGTGCGAGGGAGAAACGAGGCCCCAACAGGGTGGAAAATGGGACAGCTTGACGGTTGCAGGGGTTGCTGTTTTTTTGGAGGAATGGATGACCGGCGGACGGCAGCCATGGGCAGATTGCTCTGCTTTTTTTGTGCGGCAGAGCGCAATGGAGAAAAGGACATACGAGAGGCGGGGAGATCGCAGCGGGCGACGTTGACCGGAGGAGAGGGCGTCCGGCAGAGGGGCAACGGGGGAAGGATTGCTTTGTTCTTTGTGCGGAGGTATGCTATAATCGGAACGAGAAACCATACGGGAGGGCAGCGTGATGCGGCAGTACAATAAAGTCTATTTGGAGATCACCAACCGGTGCAATCTGCGGTGCAGCTTTTGCCCCGGTACAAAGCGGCAGCCCCGCACCATGAGCCCGGCGGAGTTCCGCTTTTTGGCGGAGCGGATACGCCCTGCCACCCGCTATCTTTATCTTCATCTGATGGGGGAGCCGCTGCTCCACCCTGCGCTGCCGGAGCTTTTGCAGATTGCCGGAGAGCTGGATTTTCGGGTGAATATCACCACCAACGGGACGCTGCTGGCGCAGGCAGGCGGGGTGCTGCTTGCCGACTTTCCTGTGCGCAAGATCAGCATTTCGCTGCACAGTCTGGAGACAAACGACGGGCAGGAGCGGTTTTCTGCTTATCTGGAGCAGTGTATTGTCTTTGCAAGAAAAGCTGCGGCAGCGGGAAGGATAACGGGACTGCGGCTGTGGAATCTGGACGGTGCAACAGCAGGGCAAAACGATCTGAACGAGCCGATCCTGACGGCGCTGCACCGGGCTTTTCCGGCGGAATGGCAGCCGGTGCGGGAGGGCTTTCGGCTGTCGGAGCGCATCTTTTTGGAATTCGGCGAGCGGTTTGAGTGGCCCGATCTTTCGGCAGAGGAGGTAAGGGGACAGGCATTCTGCTATGGCTTGCGGGATCAGTTCGGGGTGCTGTGCGACGGCACGGTGGTGCCCTGCTGCCTTGACCACGAGGGCGACCTTGCTTTGGGCAACCTGTTCACCGAGCCGTTGGAGGAGATCCTTTCCTCACCGCGCGCAAGGGCGATCTATGAGGGCTTTTCGGGGCGGCAGGCGATGGAGGAGCTATGCCGGAAATGCGGCTATGCCCGCCGTTTTATCCGCTGATAGGAGGCAATTATCAACTTTTTGAGAGAAGAAAATCTTTTATGAACTTTAGACTACCTTTTTTTGCCGATATGTGTTATACTGAATTCCTGTGATAGCAGGTGCTCCCGCGCCGTACGGCAAAGGACCTCTACCGCTGCAAAACTGTAATGGTCGACCGGTACAGGAAGCCGGCACCGACAGAGAAAATTGTGAAAAAAAGGAGGTGTTGGTTCATGGGTAATCTATCGGAATTCCTGATGGAGGAGTTGGAAGCGGCAACCGCGTTTACGATCCCGATATTCGGCGGGATAGATGTAGCGGAATCCACTGTAATCTCCTGGGTCATTATGGCGATCATTATGATCCTTACCCTGGTACTGACCAGAAACATGAAGGTGGAAAACCCCGGCAAGCTGCAGGTGGGCGTGGAATATGTCGTTGAATCGCTGCAGAATATCGTGCGGGGAATCGTGGGCCATGAAGGCGAGCGCTATGTGCCGTACCTTGCCACGGTGCTGGTGTTTCTGGGGATATCCAATGTGTTTGCCGTGACAGGCATGAAGCCCCCCACCAAGGATTTGAACGTTTCCGCCGCTGTGGCGCTGATGTCCATTGTTCTGGTGCAGATCGCAAGCATTCGCCAAAACCGGGTCAAGGGCTGGCTGAAGGGCTTTACCAAGCCGATCGCAGTCGTAACGCCCATCAATATTATGGAGCTGGCGATCCGTCCGTTGTCCCTCTGCATGCGACTGTTCGGCAATGTGCTGGGCGCTTTCGTCATCATGGAGCTGATCAAGCTCGTGGTGCCTGTGTTCGTCCCGGCGGTGTTCAGCCTGTATTTTGACCTGTTCGACGGTCTGATCCAGACCTACGTGTTCGTGTTCCTGACTTCGCTGTTCATGAAAGAGACCATGGGCGGAGAAGACTGATCCATTGATATTTACTGAATTTAAAAGGAGATTATTACTATGAATGGTTTGATTGCTCTGGGCGCTGGCATTGCAGCGCTGACCGGCATTGGCGGCGGTATCGGCATCGGCATCGCAACGGGTAAGGCAACGGAGGCAATCTCCCGTCAGCCCGAGGCATCCGGCAAGATCCAGACCAACCTGCTGCTGGGCGCTGCTCTGGCAGAAGGTACTGCAATTTTCGGCTTCGTCGTTGCACTGCTGATCATCCTGTTCCTGGGTCAGTAACGGAGGCGCAGACGAATGCTGAAGTTGGATATTAACCTGCTGTGGACCGTCGTGAACGTCCTCGTCATGTATGCGGTGCTGCGCAAGTTCCTGTTCAAGCCTGTTCAGGACGTGATCGCAAAGCGCCAGCAGATGGTGGACGCAAACCTGGCCGATGCGGAGACCTCCAAGAAGGAAGCCGCAGAGACCATGAACGCCGCACAGGAAAAACTGCGCAATGTGGACAATGAGGCCGCTGCCCGCCGCGAAGCCTACGAAAAGCAGGCTGAGGTCGAAAAGCAGCAGCTGCTGGCAGATGCCCGCAAGCAGGCAGACGCCATCGTGGCAGCCGGCAAGGCAAGCGCCGAGGCCGAACGCCAGAGCAAGCTGCGGGAAGCCGATGCCCAGACCACGGCACTGGCCCGTGCGATGTGCGAGAAGCTGCTGGCCCGCAATCTGACCGCCCAGGACGACGCACGTCTGCTGGACGATCTGCTGGAGAAAGCAGGTGCAGGCAATGGCAACTGAATTCAGTCGTGAATTTTTTGCGGACAACCGCATCGTCAAGGCCGAGCTGCGCAGCGCCCGCAAGCCCCGGGAAGAGGAGCTGAACCGGATCCGCGCCGAGGTACGCAAGCTGTATGATGCCACCGAGGTCATCCTGAACGTGACGGTGGACGAGAGCCTGCTGTCCGGCTATGTCCTGCAGGTGGGCGACCGCGTGTTCGATAACTCCGGCCGTCATCAGCTGGACAAGATGATGGAGGGCAAGCCCTCGCTGGCTACCCTCAAGACCCGCATTGAGGACTACAAGCCCGCCGAGACCTCTGCGGAGGGTGGCGTGGTCATCTCCTCTGCCGACGGCATCGTGCACGTCGAAGGCATGAACCGCGCCGTGTACGGCGAGATCGTCACCTTCGACAACGGTGCCAAGGGCATGGTGGAGAGCGTGGACCCCGAACAGCTGGGCATCATGCTGTTCGACGGAGCTGAGACCGTCGGCGTGGGCACCATGGTGACCCGCAGCGGCAAGCGTGCCGGCATCCCGGTGGGCGATGCCTTCCTGGGCCGTGTCATCAGCCCGCTGGGCGAGCCCATCGATGGCAAGGGCCCCATTGAAGCCGTGGGCTACAACCCCATCGAAAAGCAGGCCCCCGGCATTCTGGAACGTCAGAGCGTGGATACCCCGCTCCACACCGGCATCCTCGCCATCGATTCCATGTTCCCCATCGGCCGCGGCCAGCGTGAGCTGATCATCGGCGACCGCCAGACCGGCAAGACCTCCATCGCCACGGACGCCATCCTGAACCAGAAAAACACCGGTGTGCTGTGCATTTATGTGGCCATCGGCCAGAAGGCTTCTTCCATTGCCCGCGTGGCAGGCGATCTGCAGAAGCACGGTGCCATGAGCTACACCACCATCGTGGCGGCTACTGCTTCGGATTCCGCTCCCCTGCAGTACATCGCACCCTATGCCGGCACCGCACTGGCCGAGTACTTCATGAGTCAGGGCAAGAGCGTGCTGATCGTTTACGACGATCTGTCCAAGCATGCAGTGGCCTACCGTGCCATTTCTCTGCTGCTGCGCCGCTCTCCGGGCCGTGAGGCTTACCCCGGCGATGTGTTCTATCTGCACTCCCGTCTGCTGGAGCGCTCCTGCCGGATGCGCGACGATCTGGGCGGCGGTTCCATCACCGCACTGCCTATCGTAGAGACGCAGGCAGGCGACGTTTCGGCCTACATCCCCACCAATGTCATTTCCATCACCGATGGTCAGATCTTCCTCGAGAGCGCCCTGTTCAATGCAGGCAACCGCCCGGCCGTCAATGTGGGTCTGTCGGTGTCCCGTGTGGGCGGCGCTGCCCAGACCAAGGCCATGAAAAAGGCCAACGCCAACCTGCGTATCGAGCTGGCACAGTACAAGGATATGGAGTCCTTTGCACAGTTCAGCTCGGATCTGGACGCGGAGACCCGCCGCCAGCTGGATCACGGCAAGGCTCTGATGGAAATGCTCAAGCAGCCGCTGTATCAGCCCAAGTCCGACGCCGAGCAGGTGGTCACGCTGGTGCTGGCTTCCCACGGTGTGCTGGACGAACTGCCCACTGCCGAGCTGCGCGCCAAAACTTCCGCATTTGTGCGTCAGTTCCGCGCGGATGTGTCCGGTACGATGGATAAGATCACCGCCACCGGCAAGCTGGAACCTGAAATGGTCGATGCCATCCTGAACGCCTGGAAAGCTTATGCGGGAGGCGACAGCCATGCCGTCCAGTAAGCTGCTGAAGGAGCGCATCGAGAGCATTCAGGACACCATGAAGATCACGAACGCCATGTACCTGATCTCCTCGTCCAAGCTGCGCAAGGCACGTAAGAACTACCAGAATGTATCGCCCTACTTCAACCGTATGCGCGATACCATTTCCCGCGTGGTGCCCCACCTGCCGGAAGAGCCGGTGCATCCGTTCTTCCACGAGCGTAATATCGCAAACCCCAAGCGGGCCTACATCGTGCTGACGGCAGATAAGGGCATGGCAGGCGCTTACAACCAGAACATCATCAAGTTCCTCAAGGAAAATGCGGATGAGAACGACCGGTTCTATGTGATCGGCCAGACCGGCTACCGCGCCCTGTACCACAAGGATCCGCGGCTGGTGGAGGATTTCCACTACGGTGCCACGGAGCCTACGCTGCAGCGTGCCCGCGATATCACGATGGACGCCATCGATGATTTCAAGACCGGCAAGCTGGATGAGATCTATCTCATCTATACCCGCATCGAGAATGCATTGACCAGCGAGCCCACCATGGTGCGTCTGCTTCCGCTGGACCGCGCCCATCTGCAGCCTGCCCCCAAGGGTCTGGGCGATCCGAAGGGCGATGTGGAGATGTTCCCGTCTGCATGGACGGTGTTTGAACAGATCGCGCCCATTTATATGCACGGCATGATCTTTGGTGCCATGACCGAGAGCTTCTGCGCAGAGCAGAGCGCCCGCATGACCGCCATGGATTCCGCCACCAAGAACGCCAACGATATGATCCGGGAGCTGCAGCTGGAATACAACCGCACCCGTCAGGGCTCCATTACACAGGAGATCACCGAGATCATCGGCGGTGCGGCTGCCGTGCAGGACCGGGAATAAGATACCTGCCCTTCCGGACGGCTTTGCGTCCGGCTTTCCGCAAAGGGAAAGCCTTTGGCAGACCCGGAGTTCTTGCGTGGACTGCCAAGGCCTCTCACTTTGGGAGAGGTGGCAGCGCGCAGGCGCTGACGGAGAGGGCAAGGATGCTAACGTGTTTGCAATATACAGATTATAAGAGGCAATCCAAATGATACAGGGAACTATTATTCGCGTAGCCGGCCCTGTGGTGGACGTGCAGTTCACCGCAGGCAAGCTGCCTGCCCTGCAGGAAGCGCTTACCGTGACCGCCGAGGGCACCGAGCGCACGATGGAAGTGACACAGCATGTCAACGAGACCACTGTGCGCTGCATCATGCTTTCCGCCAGCGAGGGTCTGGGCAAGGGCATGACCGTGACCGCTACCGGCCACGGCCTGACCGCACCGGTGGGCGAAGCCACGCTGGGCCGCATGTTCGACCCGCTGGGCAGACCCATCGACGGCAAGGGCTCTGTGGATGATGTGCCGCATTGGCCCATCCACCGCAAGGCCCCCAGCTTTGCAGAGCAGAAGCCCGCGACCGAGATCCTGGAGACCGGCATCAAGGTCATCGACCTGCTGGCCCCCTATGCAAAGGGCGGCAAGATCGGTCTGTTCGGCGGTGCAGGCGTCGGCAAGACCGTGCTGATCCAGGAACTGATCCATAACGTGGCCACCGAGCACGGCGGCTACTCCATCTTCACCGGCGTGGGCGAGCGCTCCCGCGAGGGCTGCGACCTTTGGGGCGAGATGAACGAGTCCGGTGTTCTGAATAAGACCGCACTGGTCTTTGGTCAGATGAACGAGCCCCCAGGAGCACGTATGCGTGTTGCCGAGACCGGCCTGACCATGGCAGAGTACTTCCGTGAGGAGACCCACAAGGACGTGCTGCTGTTCATCGATAACATCTTCCGTTTCGTGCAGGCAGGCAGCGAGGTCTCGGCCCTGATGGGCCGGATGCCCTCCGCCGTG
>USBC01000017.1 GCA_900552845.1 uncultured Oscillospiraceae bacterium
TTGCCTAATCATATCACTCTTTCGTGGCAGATGCACTAACAGATCATCTGTTTTCTATTTTGTAACGATCACTGTGCTATATCCACTGTCCCTCAGCCTTTGTTCCATATTGACCGCATTTCCAAGCTGCATATATGCTCCTACCTGAACTTTGTAAAGATCATTCTCTCTCAGGATAAACGCCGGAAATCCCTGATCTGTCAGCTGATACAACATCCTGTCTGCATTTTCCCGATTTCGAAATGCTCCTGTCTGTACCCGATAATACAATGGCTCTTCCACCGTTTCCTCATTCAATGTTCCCAGAATGGCATCTGCGATGCTTCTGGCAATCTCTTCGAATTTTTTTTCAAAAAGCTGATTATCCTTTTCCGAGTTTATAAATCCGGTCTCGACCAAAAGTGCCGGCATTTTTGTGCGCCGGAGCACTACCAGCCCCGGACGTTCTTTTACGCCCAGTTCCCGAAACCCCAGTTCTCCCAATGCTCCCAGGATATTCTGTGCCATCTGATATTTAATGCCTTTCTTATCATAGACCAGTACTTCAACTCCATTGTATTGTTCCGGCTTGGAACTGCTGTTGCGATGAAAAGAAATAAAAAAATCTGCTCCAGCTTCATTTGCAGCTTTCGCTTTTTCAAAAGGAGTCTGATAAACATCCGTAGTTCTTGTATACACCACGTCTACCCCATTATCCTCCAGAATCCTGCCCACAGCAAGTGCCAGTTTCAGATTATCATCCTTTTCTTTACGATCTTTATAAACAGCTCCCGGATCTTCCCCACCATGGCCTGCATCCAGAACAATCTTATATGCCATATTTTTCTCCCTACAAAAATATCCAGTCATAATAAGATATGAATCTGTCTTTTTCCTGTGCATAAGTTTATCATTTTATTTTACCGGACAGATATTTATGACCATACAGAGGCTGTAGGTTTTCTTGGAGCTTCAAGCATTGAAAGAATTCCTGTTGAGAAACCTCTTGAAAATGCCGTGAAAGAATTTAAGTCAAAGAAAATCGGTAAGAACTAGTATTGCATTACAAAAACGGCTCTGCGGGCAAAATACTTATTTTGCCCGCAGATGCAGTTTCATACAGAAAATGGGGGTATATATGAAGAAAAAGATTATATGTGCCGGAATTTTGGATACAAAGGGTGAGGAAATAAAATACATCGCCAGGCAGGTAGAAGCTGCCGGGGGCGAGCCGGTAATCATGGAGCTTAGTGTTGGAAAAGAAACCGGATGGGCAGATATCGGGCTCAGTCAAATCCTGGCTATTACCGGAAGAACTCCTGAAGATCTCTTCAAGGAGGATCGCCATCAGGCAGCAGCTTGGGTTACAGAAGCAGCTATAAAGTATGTTGCGAAGTTATATGCCGATGGTGGAATAGATGGAATTATTAGCTACGGTGGCTCCATGGGAGCGGCTATTTCATCTGCAGTAATGCAATCCCTTCCTTTGGGAGTTCCTAAATTGCTGCTTACAACAATGGCATCAGGAGATGTAAGGCCGTATGTTGGAACAAAAGATATGTGCCTTATGTACCCAATAGCAGAAGCCGGGCTTAACAGCCTTACCAAGCAGATTCTTACAAACGCAGCCTACTGCATAACAGGGATGGCAAATGCGCCTAAAGTATCCGCCAAAGATGACAAGCCCCTTATCGGCTGCATGATGTTTGGCGTAACCACTCCATGCGTACTGCGCGGATCAGCCTTTCTCGAAGATAAAGGCTATGATGTAATCATAAATCATGCCATTGGAACCGGCGGTATTTCCATGGAAGAAATGATCGAGGACGGGTATGTAAAGGGTATTCTGGATATAACTACTCACGAGATCGCTGACGAGTTATACGGAGGAGTGCTCTCAGCAGGGCCTAACCGTCTTACCGCAGCTTCCAAAAAAGGGATTCCGCAGGTTGTTGCACCCGGTGGGCTGGACTTATTAAATTTCGGAACCCTTGAATCTGTTCCCGAACACTATATCGAAGATGTCAAAAACAATGTCCGTAATCTTTATAAGCATAACACAAGTGTAACCTGTGTAAGCGTTACCCCAGAGGAAGCTTATGAAATCGCAAAAGATATGGCTGGCAAGCTTAATGGTGCAAAAGGTCCATCAGTACTCTGCATTCCCATGAAGGGGTGGGGAGCCTGTGATATACGCACACCTGATAAAGCGCTCGGCTGGGCAGGACCGGCGGAAGGCCCTTCATGGATCTCTGATCCTGAAAAACCTGAATGGTCATTAAGAAGCCGCAGATATGTGCAGGGGATCAAAGAAAATATTGATCTTAACAAAGACAATCTGGAAGTACTTATTGCCGATTATCATATGAATGAGCCGGAGTTTTCTGACTTGATGTCCGGTATCCTCTATGATATGCTGCAAGGAACATGGAAGAAAGGCAAAAAATACGGGACAAAAGTATATTCCCTGTAAAGGAGGTAGGGCTCTATGCAATACACAAGGCAGGAGGTGCTTGACCGTCTTCGTAAGCAGATACAGCAAGGCCATTCGATTCTTATGTTCGGAGCAGGAACGGGTTTAACTGCGAAGTGTGCAGAAAAAGGCGGGGCTGATCTTATAGGGATATATTCAACTGCCATATTTCGCATGCACGGGCAGCCGTCTATATTGGCATGGCTTCCATATGGCGATTGCAATAAGCATACATTCGATATGGCAAAAAGCATTCTGCCCGTTGTAAAATCAACACCTTGCATCGCCGGAATTGGCGCCCATGATCCAAGTGTGGATTTTGACTCAATTATCAAAAGGCTAGAAGACTGTGGCTTTTCAGGCGTCAATAATGAGCCCTTTTCAGGTCTTTACGGAAAATATTTTTCCGAGCAGCTGGAACGTGCAGGAGTTGGTTTTTCAAGAGAGGTTGAACTGATAAAGGCCGCACATAAAAACAATTTTTTCTCTGTGGCATGGGCTATGTCAAATGAAGAGGCTGCCAGAATGGCCGCAGCCGGAGCCGATGTAATCGGTGCCATGATCGGTGTGACCAGCGGCGGCTTGTCTGGAGCCAACAAAACAATCTCCCTGGAGGAAGCAACTGATGCCGTTCGTCAGATGATCTATGCAGCAAAGAAAGAAAATCCGGATGTCATGGTTCTGACTCATGGCGGCCCATTTGCAGATCCTGATACAGCTGCCTATTCAATCCATCATACAGAAGCAGTAGGATATGCATCTGGTTCAAGCGGAGAGAGAATCCCTACTGAATCTGCTGTTATAGAAACCACAAGAGAATTTAAAAAAATTTCTTTATCATGAAAGGGAAATAAAATGTATATCGATCCAATTGTTGTTCAATATCCTGAAGCCCTTGATGCAGATCGTTTTGTGATCGCAACTTATTATTGCGGAACGCCTGTTAATACCAACGCTTTAAAATTTGGCGCAGCATTAGCTATAGAGCAGACCTGCGGAACGTGGCTAAAGGTACCCGGAGAAACGCATGAAGTAAGAGAGCGTTCCATTGGGCGTGTCATTGGTGTTTATGAGGCGCCTGCATACCAAATCGGCGTTCCTGATGGTGTTAACGAAAGAAACTTTATCATCAGAATCGCTTACCCGGCAACCAATTTCGGTTCATCAATGGCTATGCTTCTCTCCACAGTAATCGGGAACATTTCCTCGTCGGGGAAAGTTAAGCTTCTTGACCTTGAATTCCCCAAAAGCTACCTCGCAGAATACAAAGGGCCGAAGTTCGGCATTCAGGGAATCAGAGACTTGCTTGGTGTTTACGACAGACCTCTCTTAAATAATATGATTAAACCCTGTACAGGTCTTTCCCCTCAGAAAACTGCCGAGCTTGCCTATGAAGCAGCAGTGGGCGGAGTAGATATTATCAAAGATGACGAACTTGTAAGTAACCCTCCTCATTGCCCCCTTGTAGACCGTGTAAAAGCTGTTATGCCGGCAATCCGGGAAGCTGACAAGGTGAAAGGTGAAAAGACACTGTACGCATTCAATATCACAGATAGAACCGAGAACCTCAAGCGTAATGCTATGGCTGTAATAGAAAATGGTGGTAATGCGTTATTGGTTAACTACAATACCATCGGTCTTGACGCAGCCAGAATGCTTGCAGATGACCCCAATATCAATGTTCCTATTCTTGCCCACTCTGACTATACAGGAGCAGTTTACGAATCTCCATGGTCGGGAATGAGCATCAACCTTATTGGAGCCGTACTCCCCAGACTGGCGGGTCTGGATATGGTCATCACACTTTCACCATACGGGAAATTCCCTATGTCGATGGATTCCTTTGTATCCGCAGGTTATAAGATGACTCAGCCGCTTGGGCATATCAAGCCAGTATTTGCTATGCCCGGCGGGGGTACCACTCCGGGTCATATTGAAGATATCATTAACAAGTTTGGCAAAGATGTCATGATTGCTGCAGGTGGAGCCATTCATGGACATCCGATGGGACCAGCAGCCGGGGCAAGAGCTTTCCGTCAGGGGATTGATGCTGTTATGAGCGGCAAAACCCTTCAGGAAGCAAAAGCTGACAATGAGGAGCTTCGAGTTGCTCTTGATCTCTGGGGTATTTATGGCGAGGAAAAAGCCAAAAATAATTATGATCTAAAAGGTTGATTAAAGGGATATGCCCCCTCTGTGAGAGACAGTGAAAAAACAAGCTGTCAAACACACCGTCTTGCTTGCGTCTTATTCTTTTTCATACATCAATAATACGCCGAAGCCCGACTCTGCGCAGGAGTCGGGCTTCATATTTTTTGCGCTGTCTCAGTAAGACAGCCCCTTTTCATTTTTGCATCAGCGCTCGGCAAAGGCCTGCAATTTCTTCAGTGCGCCGCTGTCGCCGGTATTGTAGATCTGTTGCAGCACAAGGACATCTTTGATGTTCTTTTCCTCCACAAGGTCGTAGATCGAGCCTTTATAGTGCCGGAAGTCCACCCAGTACAGGTACTGGTAGTGGTCTACCAGATAGGGAATCAGCGCATTGCCGTAGCTGTCCTTAATGACAAGGCACGCCGAACCGTCTGTAATTTCAGGGTTCTCCACCACATTATAGGGCTGGTCGCCGCCCGCAAAGGTGCCGTACTTCATACTGCTGCCGTAGGTCGAAACGTCATTCACCACAAACCAGTCATAAACCTCGCCATTCGGCATGGTCATCTTCATTTTGTTGGTGCCCATCGGCTTGTAGGCAATCACGGTATCGGGATTGGCGCCCAGTGAGGTAATGCCGCTGACGGAATAATAGGTGCCGAGGAAGTTGGGGTATTCCACCTTTTCAAACTGCTCCAGCGTGTGGGGCGTCAGCCCTGCCGCCGCAGCGTATTGTGTGTAGGCATAGTAGGCGCCCAGTGCCGTCCAGTGGTGGTCGGTGTGGAAATAAATATATTCATCGACATGTGCCCGCAGCGCATCAAAAACCTCCACGGTTTTAATATCTTCCGCCATGCGGCTGTAAATATATCGAATCGACTCCCGCTGATCGCTGACATGCAGCTCCTGCTGCCGTGCGTCGCTCAGCAGTACGCCGCCGTTGATGGGGGCAATCAGGCTATACAGCTGTGCCCTGCCCTCCAGCCGCTTATCCATCTCGTTCAGGATCGCCGCATACCAGTCGGCATTTTTCTGCACAAAGTAGTACAGCCCGTAGCCTACATTATCGCTGACAAAAATACCGCTGATCATCTCACCGTCGGCATTTACATTCCCGTCGCGGGGCGGCTCCTCCTCTTTCTGTTCCGGATCGTCCTGCGGCAGGGTGGGCAGCTCGCCCTTCCCTTCCCCGATGTCCGGGATCACCTCGCCCTGGTTTTCTCCGCCGACAATCACCTCGGAGCGGACTCCGTACAGGCTTTGCACCGCCTTATTTCCGGCAATCAAAGCCTCCCTCAGCGGGTAGGTATCGGCATACCAGGTATCAATGCCGGAAAACCAGCTTCCGTCCCAAAAGCTTCCCCATGTAAAGCGGGGGAACTCGGTCAGCTTTCGTTTTTCTATTTCACTTTCATCGGGTCGCGGCAGAAAGATCCCGATCAAACACAGCGCTGCCAGCGTCCCGAAGAAAACCGCCAGCTTAACGGGTCGGATCTTATCCTGCCAATCATTTCGTTTCATCGCAGCTCTCCTCCCCCTTAAAACTGGAAATACAGGAACGGGTTATAGCTGTCCCCCGCCAGCGCCATGGCAGAAAGCACCAGTAAAAGAACGGGGTGTGCGGCTTCCCATACCGCCGCAGCGCTCCGCAGCAGGCGGTTGCCGGCAAAAACCTCATTCCCACCGGCAGCGTCCTTCCAGCGCTGCCACAGCTTTGCCGCCAGTGGTGTGCAGGCAATGCAGGATACCAGCAGCAGGAAGATGTTGTTCTTGAGTGCCAGTCCTACCGTCATATTGGCAACTGCCGCCCCGCCGCCCAAAAGTCCGCGCAGCGCCATGCCCAGCGCCGCCGCATCACGGAAGCGGAAGATGATCCAGCAGAAATACACGATGATCAGAACGGTAATGTGCCGCGCCGCCGACGGGATTTTTTGCAGCCGCTCCCCCAGCAGGAATTTTTCTACCGCAAGGAACAGGAAAAAGTAAAGCCCCCACAGCACGTAGTTCCAGGAAGCGCCGTGCCACAGTCCCGTCAGTCCCCATACAATAAAGAGATTAAGAAGCTGCCGTGCCCTGCTGCACCGGTTGCCACCCAGCGGAATATACACATAATCGCGGAAGAAGGTGGAAAGTGAGATATGCCACCGCCGCCAAAAATCGGTCACGGAGGAGGCAATATAGGGATAGTTGAAGTTCTCTTTATAATGAAAACCGCACATCAGCCCCATGCCGATCGCCATATCGGAATAGGCGGAAAAATCCAGATAGATCTGCAGCATATAGCACAGTCCGCCCAGCCACAGTCCCGCCGTCGGAACGGCGGCAATGCCCTCCGCCGTCATGGGCAGCCAACGGTCGGCAAGCACCGCCACCGAGTTTGCCAGCACCGCTTTTTTGGCAAGCCCCACGGTAAAGCGGCTCACCCCGCGGCTCACCTCCTCCGGCAGTACCTGGCGGGTATCAATGTCATGCGCCACATCGCGGTAGCGCACAATGGGACCGGCAATGCACTGGTGGAACAGGCTGGCGTACAGAAGCAGCAGCCAGTATTTCTTCTGTGCCTGCACCTCGCCGCGGTACACGTCCACCACATAGCTGATCAGCTGGAAGGTGTAGAACGAAATGCCGATGGGCAGCACGATCTCCGGGATCAGCTCCGGCACGCCAAACAGGCTTTGCAGGTTTTCCAGCAGAAAGCCGGTGTATTTGAAGATACCCAGCACCAGCAGCACCAGCGCCACGCACAGCGTAAGGTACCGCTTTTTGCGCTTCGGTTCCCGCTCGATGCGTACGGCAAAGAACCAGCACAGCGCAGTATCCAAAAGCAGCAGAACGACGTACCTCGGCCCCGCCCAGCTGAAAAAGACCATGGAGAAAATAAGCATGGCAATATTCTTTTTTCGTACTCCCTGCAGCGCCGCCTGCGAAACCAGATTCAGCGCCAGAAACAAAAACACAAACAGCAGGCTGGAAAATACCATCTTGTCCTCCCCAAAATCAAAGCCGGCATAAAAGAGTCCCCGTTTTTCCGCTAAAGACATCTTCTGTCGAAAACAGGAACTCTCGTTGGTATTAGTATAATCATTTTCTCCCCTGCTTTGCAAGTGGACAAGCGTTAAAAATCCATTAAATCATCATACCGCCCATCCGCACAAAAGCCGTCGCTCCGTTGCTCTCATCGATGAAGGCAGCCTCGGCGCTGTTCGAATCATTTTCCGCTGTGCATTCTTCTGCACACCCTCCCGTGCTATCCTCTATACAAGCACCGCCGTAGGTGCTATCATTTGGAAAGGAGAATCTTTATGAGCTGTTATTCGAGAGTAAACAAAGTGTGTGCCACCTGCGCCCATTGGGGAGGCAACCGGAATTCCGTTGCAGGAGGCTTTCAGGTCATGCCGACCGCCAGCAGCGGTCGATGCGGCAGCACCAGAAGCCCCCATCGGGGGAGCCAACGCCCCCAAAGTTCCACCTGCACAAGCTGGGAGAAGTGGCCCGGATTGAAGTGAAAAGGAGTCTGCCATGCTGAGTGAAAAAGCCTATGCCATTTGTTTGTTGGAGATCCTGCAGGAGTACTCCGATGCGGAGCACATTCTACCGATGCGGGAAATCATCGCCAAAATGCAGGTCATCTATGGCATCAAGCCGGACCGCCGGACGATCTACGCCGCCGCAGCGCTGCTCATCGGGCTGGGCTACGATCTCTCCGTCTACGAGGAAAACGGTGTGGGCTATTATCTGCGCAGCCGCCCGTTGGAGCAGTCGGAGATTCTGCTGCTGACCGATGCCGTCTATGCGTTTCCCTTCATCTCTGCACGGCAGACGGAACAACTGGTGCAGAAGCTGCAAAAGCTGTTAAGCTGCCACCAACGCAAAAAGTACCGCCATTTAACCATCGCCCGGCAGCAGCATAAGACCAATAACCGGCAGGTATTCTGGAACATTGAGCAGCTGGACGAAGCCATTACCCGAAAGAAAAAAGTGCAGATGGATTACCTGCACTACGGTTTGGATAAAAAACAGCACGTCACCAACCGCCACACCGTAAGCCCCTATGAGATGGTCTACCTCAATGAACATTATTACCTCATCTGCGTGCCGGACGATGTGGCGCAAACCCGTCTGTTCCGCATCGACCGCATGGCAAATATCCGCCTGCTGGAGGCGCCCCGCAGCGATCAGCCGGCGATCCGGCAGGAAGCGCAGGACGCCGTTTATGCTTATGTCGGCGCCCCGGAGCGCATTGTTATGCGCTGCGACCGCTGGATCCTTGACGATATTATTGACCGCTTCGGCAACGATATCCTGCTGACCGAGGAAGATGAGAAGACCTTTACCGTCAGTCTCACCGTCCCGCCCCGCGGCGTCAAGTTCTGGGCGCTGCAGTACCTGCCCTATGTGGAGATCCTACAGCCCCTCTGGCTAAGGGACGAGATCGTAGAGAGCATCGGTAAAAATAAATATGTAAAATGAGGAGGAACACAGCGTGGCAACCGTTCAAGACGACTGGAAAAGAGACTACCTGTATCGAATGTTCTCGCATCACACAAGGGACAAGGAAAAGGAAAACTATGTTGTCAATGCTATTTGGGGGCGGTTAGATAACCTTCATATCAAGCCAGTCACCCAGCAGTATGTTCGCAGGGCAAATGGCTATGCCTTAATCGATCTGTACTTCCCTCAAATCAATTATGGCATTGAGTGTGATGAAGCCTACCATCAAGATAACACCCTGCGGGACATCAAGCGTGAAGTTGATTTAATGCTGGCGCTTTCTTCTTGCAGCGAGGACGGGCTGGTCATTCGTCGAGTCGATGCAACACAAAATGTCGAGGCTCTCCATGACCATATTCGAGAGATTGTAAGCGAAATTCGATCTCTTGTGGAAAGACAGGGGAATCATTTGGAACCATGGCTTTCTCCCGAAGAAAAATGGGAACATATTAAAAAACACGGCAGTCTTTGTGTCGAGGATACATTTTCCTTTAAGACGATAGCGGAGATATGCAAAAAATGTTTTGGTAAGCCAGAGGGCTACAAAATCCAACGGTGCTTTTTTCAAGTGGGAGATAACATCATGATTTGGTGCCCCAAGCTGGCGATCAAGCAGCATGACGGTACAGTAAAATCTCAATCAAAAGGTTGGGTCAACGAGTTATCCGCAGATTGGTCTTCAATTACCGAATATAATGAACACACTTCCCACATTAAAGAGGTATCTTTTCCGGAAAGAGCTCGAATTACTTTTGCCAAGAGCAAAAATGAGCGAGGTGAAGATGCCTACCGTTTTCTCGGTATCTATCAATTTCTCGAAACAAAGAATGGAAAAAACATCTACCACCGCATTGATGCCAGTCTGCCCATCAAATGACCTCACCCCCTGTACATCCCTCTGTACAGGGGGCTTTGCTATACTTTTCCCATCACCCAAAAGAAAGAGGAATTACGATGCCGGTACACAATTCATTTATCTGCCTGCAGCGCTGCTGCCGCACCGCACTGGAAAAACTGTATCCCGCCGGAGTGCCGCCCACAGCTATGTGGCGGTACCACCGTGAAATGCGGCTGCTGGAGAGGGCGAAGAAAAGCGTCATTGATGAATTTCTGCTGTTTAAGGAGCTCAGTGATGCCGCCCAAAAGCTATTCAGCAAAATATATGTGCCCAGTCCTGTTCAGGGCACTATGCTTATCTATTTGCTGGGTGACCATGACTTAAACCCGCTGCCCGCACACTATTACTGCACCGCCTGCGGCTATTATACCGAGCCGAGGGGAGTCGCAGTAGGGTTGGATCTGCCTCCGGCAAACTGCCCCCATTGCGGGAGGCTGCTGCGGCGGGACGGCTTTTCGCTGCGGCGGCAGTGGAGCGACCCCGCAGTGGAGATGGGCAATTTATCCTACTGGTTTTCCAATGGCTTTTATCCCGCCGGTTGCAGGGTCATCGAACAGCACTACCGCAAACAGGGCAGGTGTGCAGTGCCCGCCGCCTGCCGGGAGGACTCCGATGACAGGTATGAGTCCTATGGGATGGTGGTGCTGCCCCGGGGCAAAACGATGGACACCATGCCGGAGACGCTGAAAATCCGTGACGAATTCGGAGTGCTTTGCATTGATGTGACCGATCTGGATAAGGTGCCGGTCCCGCTCAGGCTGTGCCGGACGGAGCTTTTGGATCAGTTGGAAGCGCTGCAGCGGGAAAGCGGAATTCTTTTTTCGGAGCTTCCGGTCATACAACCGGTTCAAACGCTGCTGCGGGATATTTTAGCGACCGACATTCCCTCCAAAGCGGAGCGGGCACTGCTGTGCCGCCAAAAGCCGGCCACCATCGGGGGGATCATGGACTGCCTGACCGGCTGCTGCAACTGCTACGCAAAACCCGGTGGGGACGACAGTTGCTTTGATAGCCTGTATCAAAAGCTACAGTGGGATGATCAATTTGCAAGGAGCTTTGCGGAATACCCCATTTATTCCCGTGAGGGGCTGTATGCCCTACTGCGGCGGGAGGGGTGCAGCAGGGAGATTGCCTTTGAGAAGGCGGAAGCGATCCGCAGGGGGTTGTGGCACACCGACCCGGAGCAGCGGGAGCAATGGATGCCCAAAAAGCTGCTGTGGCAGTGCGCACATATTGTTTATCTGTCCGGGCGGGAGCCGGGCTGCTGGTGGGGGCTGCAATACCTGCGTATGGCACAGTTCCTCCGACTCGCGCCGCAGGCGTTCCTTCGCGCAGCATGGGACGAATAACCCTCTCCGCTTGACAGATCCGAAGGCTTCCACTACTATTTATGTGTCCCCGCCTGCTGCTATTATGGCGGTGCTCAACCCTTTTGGAACATTCTGCTTTGCGGTGCAGCCCTTTCGGCTACCAGCCGCCTGCGCCGCCGGTGCCGCCTGTAAAACCTTGATTGGAGAAAAACATGAAAGCCTTAACCTACTTAAAGCACAACCACTTTGCCCTTTTGGAAAAGCCGAAGCCGGTATTGCAAAGCCCCCGTGACGCCATCGTGCGGGTAACGCTGGGGTCTATCTGCACCAGCGATCTGCATATCAAGCACGGCTCGGTACCGCGCGCCGTACCCGGCATCACGGTCGGTCATGAGATGGTCGGCGTCGTGGAATCCGTCGGATCAGAGGTGAAAACCGTGCGCCCCGGCGATCGTGTGACAGTGAATGTGGAAACCTTCTGCGGAGAGTGCTACTTCTGCCGGCACGGCTGGGTCAATAACTGCACCGACCCCCATGGCGGCTGGGCGCTGGGCTGCCGCATTGACGGCGGGCAGGCGGAATATGTGCGGATCCCCTATGCCGATCAAGGGCTGAATCAAATACCGGACAGCGTTTCCGATGAGCAGGCGCTGTTTGTGGGCGATATCCTCGCTACCGGCTTTTGGGCGGCACGCATTTCGGAAATCACTCCGGAGGACACCGTTCTCATTATCGGCGCCGGTCCCACGGGCATCTGCACCCTGCTGTGCGTTCTGCTAAAATCTCCAAAGCGGGTGATCCTCTGCGAAAAGGATCCCGTGCGGGTAGCCTTTGTGCGGAAGCATTACCCCGGTGTACTGCTGTGCCCGCCGGAGGACTGCGAGCGCTTCGTCCGGGAGCACAGCGGCCACGGTGGTGCCGATGTGGTGCTGGAGGTGGCAGGGGCAAAGAATACCTTTGAGCTGGCATGGCGCTGCGCCCGTCCCAATGCCGTCGTGACAGTGGTAGCTCTGTACGATGAACCGCAGACGCTGCCGCTGCCGGAGATGTACGGCAAGAACCTGGTTTTCAAAACAGGCGGGGTAGATGGCTGCGACTGTGCGGAAATTCTGCGGCTGATCGAGCTGGGCAAGCTGGATACCACACCCTTGATCACCCACCGATTCCCGCTGGAGGAGATCGAGGAGGCATACCGTATTTTCGAAAACCGTTTGGACGGCGTCATCAAGGTGGCAGTTACAGCGGCACCCCTGTCGCGTTAATGTCCTCTCCGGCAGAGAAACATCTCAAAGAGGTGGCGTCTCGCTTCTCCGCTGAAGTCCCTCTCCTTCAAGCAGCCGGTTTCTCCCTGCGTTCTCCCTTCCCCGTTCTATCCAACCATAAAGCCGCCGGCATCGGGCTGTTTTCCGATACCGGCGGCTATTTTAGTCAAATATACGCACCCTCCTACCTCTTTCTGTGCCAAACCATATCCGGATAAAAAATCGAGCGCTCATAACGTCAAGTCCGTTATGACCACTCGATATGGTGCGGGAGATGGGACTTGAACCCACACACAAAATGTACTGGCTCCTAAGACCAGCGCGTCTGCCATTCCGCCACTCCCGCAGGGAACAGCTCCTATCTTACCACGAAAGGGGCTTTGCTGTCAAACGCCACCGCCGGAAAAGTGCTTCTCCGGCTGTCGCATCTAAGCATCTCTTGTTTTTCAGGCTTCTTCGTTTCTTTTTTTCGCCTGTCCCGCCTCAAAAATCGTCACGCAGCTTACCTGCTCAAAGCCAAGTCCGGCGTAAAAGCTCTCCCGGTGGGTCTCACAGGCAATCAGCGGGGTTCTTCCCCGCTCTCGCAGCCATTCGGCGCAGCGGTAAACCACCGCCCGTCCCATGCCCTGCCCCTCATACTCCGGCAGTGTTGCCACATAGCTGATCTGTCCGTACCGGGTTCCGCAGTCGGTCACAGCCGCCGCCGAGACTGCCCTGCCGTCCTGCCGCAGCGTTACCGTGTACCCCACATGGCGGCGTTCCGCCAGATGCAGATTTACCACCGCCGTTTCGTACTGGGCAGGGGTCAGCTCCACCACCGCCAGGTTGCAGTCCGCCACGGCGGTCGCCGTATCGGGGCAGTATGCCGCCTCCGGCAAATGGCTCTCCGGCAGGCTTACCGTGTCAGGCAGCGCCATCACTGCCAGCGAAAGCCCCGTTATACCGGTCTCCTGCCGCCATGCGGCGGAAAGGGCTGGGCACAGCATCACCCAGCCCTCCTGCCGCCAACGCAGAAAGTCTACGATCTCCGGCACCGCCTCAGGGCAAAGGGCGGTCGCCCACAGGGCATGTCCCTTTTGCAGGATAAACCCTTTGGGCACACGGTCACGCCGCCCCTCATAAACACCCCAGAATTCGTACACCAGTCCCATGCCGCAGCACCGCGCCGCCGATTCCACCATCGTGGCAAGCAGCGGCTCGCCGCCGATATCCCGCAGTCGCCGGTCATCATAGGCAAGGCTTCTTATCATCATAGCGCCAGCGCCCCGGGCAGCAGCCGCAGCAGCTCCAGCGTGTTTTCTATATCCCGTTCATCAGCAACGCAGGCTGGGGAATGCAGGTAACGGCTGGGGATCGAGATCGCCAGCACCTCGCTGCCGCCGCGGGCAGTCATCAGGCTGCGGCTCTCGTTCCCGCCGAATACCCCCTCCTTGGTCTGGTTGGGGATTTTGTTTTCATCGGCAAGTGCACGCACCTTGCGGTAAAGATCATAGGTGTAAATGGTGCCGCAATCCATAAAGGAGACGACGGGGCCGTTCCCCAGACGGCATACCTTGCGCTCCTCCGGCACACCAGCAAGGTCGCCTGCCGTAGTGGTCTCCACCGCAATGGCAATGTCCGGCTTCAGGGTATAGGCGGCGGTCTTTCCGCCAAAGCAGCCTACCTCCTCTTGCACCGTAAAGGAGAAGCAGCAGTCACAGGGCAGCTCCTCACGGATCATCTCCAGCAGCATGGCACAGCCGGCACGGTCGTCCAGTGCACGGCCCGCCACCTTGCCCTCGCCGTAGTGCAGTACCGGACCGGTGAAGGTCACCGTATCGCCCAGCGCCACGCGGCTTTCGGCGTCTGCCTTGTCCTTCGCGCCAATGTCTATCTTCATGCCGGAGAGCTTGCCGGGGTCACTGCGCTCCTTGTCATCGCACAGGTGCACCGGCTTGCAACCCACCATACCGGGAATGGCGTCATCGCCTACCAGCACCATGCGTCCGCCGGTCACTTCGGGCTGTACGCCGCCCACCGGCGCAAAGGAAAGGAATCCCTTTTCATCAATGTTCGTCACAATAAAGCCCACCTCGTCCATGTGGGCAGAAAGCTGCAAAACCTTTTGGGCGGGTGCCTTGCCCTTTTTGCGCACCAACAGGTTGCCCAGCGGGTCTACCTCATACTCGGCGTGACCCTTGATCTCCCCGATCAGGTACTCCCGCACGGCGTCCTCTCTGCCGCTCGGGCCGCGCAGCGCACACAGCGCCTCAATATCCTTCCACAACCGCTCGTATTTCATGTCAAATGCCCTCCTTTGCCGCCAGCGCCATCAGGCGGGCGGTATTTGCTGCGTCCTCCGGGTCAATGGTCTCCGCCACGGTATGCATACTGCGCAGCGGAATGGACAAAAGTGCCGTTTTCACACCGCGTCCGACAATCGCCAGCTCGTCGGCGTCGGTGCCGGTGCGTCCGCCCATCGGCTCGTGCTGCAGCGGGATCTCGTGCTGCTCCGCCAGTTCCTTCAGCTTTGCAGTCAAGTCGCGGTTCAAAAGCGGCGAATAGCCCAACATGGTGCCTCCGCCTAATGGGGCCGTCTTTTCCGGTGCGCAGCCAAAACCGTCCCCGAAGCTGACGTCCACCGCAATGGCATAGTCGGGCTGAACGGCAAAGCCGCCGGTCATGGCGCCCTGTCCGCCCACCTCCTCCATCGAGGAAAGCAGCACCGTCACCTTGCAGTCAGGCTTTTCGGCGGCGATCTCCTCTGCCGCAGCAATTACTGCAGCGCATCCGATGCGGTCGTCCAACGCCGGAGCCGCCAGTCTGCCGTTCAAAAGTTCTGCGGGCTTTGCCGCAAAGGTGGCAATATCTCCGGGGGCAAAGAGCTTCGCTGCGGTCTCGGCGGTAAAGCCGGTATCAATGAGCAGGTTCTCGATCTTGATGGAATGGTCGGTACCGTCCCCTGCCAGATGGGGCGGGACTGAGGTGATAATGCCGGGATAATCGCCCCCGGCAGCATGGATCACCACCGGAGTGGCAGGCAGCCAACGGGCGTCAATGCCACCCACCTTGGCAAACCGCAAAAAGCCCTCCTCCACACGGGTCACAATAAAGCCGATCTGGTCAAGATGCGCCTCCAGCAGCAGATGCGGCGCGCCCTCTCTGCCTTCATTGACGCAGCACAGCAGGCTGCCCAGTGGGGTACGCTTCACCTCTCCCAATGGGGAGAGCATCTCCCGCGCGGCAGCGTAGGCGGCGCACTCCCGTCCGCTGGGGGCAGGTGCTTCGCACAGCCGGCGCGCGGCGGCGGTTATCTTTTCGGTCGTGATGTTCATATTTATCCTCCTTTTTTCGCTCCACTCTTCCCTCTTATGAGGCATGAGTAAAGCTCCTGCTTATACTTTTGTCAAAAATCCGGGTACCGCTTTCGGGAAGTGCTTTTGAGGGTCTGTGCAGGAGGCAAAAATCCGCCCGCAGGGCGCTCCGGCTTTGCCGGAGCTGACGGCGGCGTGGCCGCCGTGAAAACCGTCCGAAGGACGGTTTGCCCTGCGGGCGTCCTGCCTTTTTGCAGCTTCTGCCTTTTGCAGCCTTGGTTCACTTCAGGGCATTCACCAGCGCCTTGTAGTGCTGCCCCCGCACCTCAAAGTTCGGGTAGCAGTCAAAGCTGGCGGAAGCCGGCGAAAGCGAAACGATATCCCCCGCTTTGGCAATGTCACGGGCGATCGTCACTGCCTCGTCCAGTGTGGCGGCACGCCGCAGCACCAGACCGCTTGCAGCATAGCCGGGGTGGGTGGTCACCGCCGCCGCTATTTTTTCCGCCGTCGCACCGGTCAAAATCAGCGCCTTGACATGGTGCAGCACCGGTTCGGCAAGCGGGGTGTAGTCCAAATGCTTGTCGTACCCGCCGGCAATGATGATGAGCTTCTGGTCAAAGCTCTCCAGTCCGGCAATGGTGCGGGTAGGGCTGGTGGCGATGGAATCGTTATACCAGCGCACCCCGTCCAGCTCCCGTACAAACTCTATGCGGTGCTCCACGCCGGGGAAGGTCTCCGCCACCCGTCGAATGATCTCCGGAGGCGCCAGTCCCCACTCGGCGGCGATGGCAGTCAGCATATTCTCCACATTGTGCAGCCCCGGTATTTTTATCGCGCTCATCGAAAACAGCGGAGTATCGCCGCTGCCGTCGGTATAGTGCAGGGTACCATCGTCGTCCAGCCATGCGCCCCGCTCTACCGGGTGCCGGCGGCTGAACCACCGGCAGTCCCCCCTTACCTCTACCGCAAAGCCGGCGGTGGTGGGGCAGTCGGCATTCAGCACCGTTGCGGTAAAAGCCCCCTGGTGCAGAAAGATATTTTTCTTGGCGGCAATGTACTCCTCCATCGTCCCGTGGACGTCCAGATGGTTGGGGGTCACATTGGTCACCACGGCAATTTCGGGACTTTGCCGCATGGATAAAAGCTGGAACGAGGAAAGCTCCACCACCGCCATGTCGTCGGGCTTTACCGTCTCCAGCTCCGGGAACAGCGCCCGCCCGATGTTGCCGCCCAGATGCACTGTTTTGCCGCTCTGCCGCAGCATTTCGGCAATGAGGCTGGTAGTGGTGGTTTTGCCGTCGCTGCCCGTCACCCCGATGATGGGACAGGGACAGCACTGCATGAAAAGCTCCAGCTCGCTGGTGACGGCGGCGCCCGCCCGCATCAGCTCATGCAGGCGCGGGTGATTAAAATACATACCCGGCGTGCGGAAAATAACATCTCCCCGCAGCTTTTGCAGATAGTCTGCGCCGGTGACAAATTGAACGCCCATCGCGGCAAGCTCCGCTGCCGCCTCGCCCAGCTCCTCAGGGCTTTTTTTATCGTAAACCGTCACGTTGATGCCCTTTCGAGCCAGCAGCTTTGCCACCGGTCGGTGGCTGACCCCCAGCCCGATGAGTGCGATCTCTTTTCCCTGCAGCTCCGCAAATACGGTCGCCGCCGTCAGCTTCTGCATGGTCTCCCTCCTCGATACCCTTCCCGTCCGCCGCAGGCGTTCCCACCGCCCGACCCCCAAAAGGCTTCGCCTTTTGGGGCGCCGCCCCCAATGGGGGGCGCGGGGGGGGGGCTGCGCCCCCGCCGCACTTGGGAAGTTACTTCTTGAAGGAAGGCGTGACGCCGTTCTTGGCGATGATCTTGTCTATGGTGCCGTCCTTGAGCCAGCCGGAAATTTTTTCTTCCACAAAGCCGGCCAGACCCTTGTTGGACAGCTTGGTGGCCACGCCGTAGTCCTGAGGGGCGAAGCGCACGGTGGTCAGGATTTCGGTGCTGGGATCAAGATAGCCGGAAAGAATGGAGCCGTCCACGCAGAAGGCCTGCACCTGACCGGCGTCGAGCGCGGCCTTGATGGAGGGATAGTCGGGGAAGGTCTGGATCTCCATACCCATCTTCTCAAACTCTGCGACGAGAGCCTTGGTGGTGTCCCACTCCTTGAAGCTGAGCTCGGGATGCGCGTGGATCAGGCGCTTGGCGCCCTTGCTCCCCTGTGTGCCGCCGTCAAGGAACAGGAAGCACACCTCACCGCGGTAGCGCGGCGTCAGCGCCTTTGCGACCTCCAGCAGCGCAACGACGCCGGAGGTGTTGGCATTTTTGTTGTT
>USBC01000018.1 GCA_900552845.1 uncultured Oscillospiraceae bacterium
TGAAGATCTGCCCTTTGCCATGGAGGAAGTGTTGTTCGACCCTCAGACCTCCGGCGGCCTGCTGCCGGCTGCTGCATCGGAAGATGCATCTGCGCTGGAAGCAGAGCTGCAGGCGGCCGGTCTGCCTGCAAAGATCGTGGGGGAGATCGTTCCTAAAACGGAACCTGAAATTACCGTAAAATATTAAAAATATCAGTGGAGGACAAAAAACAATGCTGAAAGTAGATGCCCGCGGTGATGCCTGCCCGCTGCCTGTTGTAAAGGCAAAAAAAGCGATCTCTGAGCTGAAAGGTGCCGGTGAGGTGGAAGTGCTGGTGGATAACGAGATCGCCGTGCAGAACCTGACCAAGATGGCCCAGCAGAAGGGCTATCAGTACAGTGCTGAAAAGCTGGCGGAGCAGGAATACCGTGTGCTGTTCACAGTGGGGAACGCTGCGGCAACGCCGACCGAGGAAGTGCCTGTCTGTGCACCGGATCTCCGCACCGATACAGTGGTGGCTGTCAGCTCAGATAAAATGGGCACAGGCTCGGAAGAGCTGGGCAGGGCCCTGCTCAAGGCCTTTGTGTTTGCGCTCACTCAGCAGGACCGTCTGCCCAAAACGATCCTGTTTTACAATGGCGGCGCAGCCCTTACCTGTGAGGGCTCGCCTATGTTGGAAGACCTGAAGGCACTGGAAGCACAGGGCGTGGAGATCATGACCTGCGGCACCTGCCTGAATTTCTATGGCCTGACGGAAAAGCTGGCTGTTGGCAGCGTGACCAACATGTATGTAATCGTGGAAAAGCTGACGCAGGCAGGCAATGTGGTGAAGCCGTGATCTATCTGGATAATGCTGCTACCACTTTGCACAAACCGCCGCAGGTGGAGAAAGCCATGCTGGATGCTCTGCGCACGGCAGGCAATCCGGGCAGAGGTGCCCACGAACCCACCCTGCACGCAAGCCGCCTTGTCTATGCAGCACGGTGCGCAATATCAAGGCTTTTGAACGCACCGGACCCATCCTGCGTCGCGTTTGCGGCCAACGCCACTCAGGCGCTGAATACGGCGCTGGGCGGGCTGTTCGCGCCGGGAGACCACATCATCACGACAGTTTGTGAGCACAACTCCGTTCTGCGGGCGCTCTACCGTTTGCGGGATCAGGAGGGGGTTCAGCTCAGTTTTGCCGGGGTGGACGAGAAAGGACGCCTGCAATATGACGGCTGGCAGGGGTTGATCCAGCCTAATACGAAGGCGGTCGTTGTTACGTGCGCTTCCAATGTGACGGGCAATGGCACCGACCTTGCCCGGGTCTCAGAGTTTGCACACCGGAACGGCTTGCTTCTGATCGTGGATGCTGCTCAGACAGCCGGGGCTCAGCCTGTAGATGTGCAGGCACTGGACATTGACGTGCTGTGCTTTACCGGTCACAAGGGGCTGTTGGGTCCCTCCGGCATCGGCGGCTTTGTGATGAATGAGGCGATGAACAAGGCACTGACCCCGCTCATTGCAGGCGGCACCGGCAGCATGTCTGCCTCTCTGGAAATGCCTCCCACCCTGCCCGACCGCTATGAGGCAGGTACACCCAACCTGCCCGGCATTATGGGATTGGGTGTGGCACTGCGCTACTTAATGGAGGTGGGACCCGATGCTTTGCATAAGCGGGAAATGGCTTTGACCAATCGTTTCCTTGACGGGCTGCATGGCAATTCCCATATCCGCGTACCGGGTCCTGTCGATGCCAAAGGGCGGGTCGGTGTCATTTCGGTGGATTTTTTGCGGCAGGATAACGCCGAGGTCGCATTTCAACTGGAGGAACAGTATGGTATCCTGACCCGCTGCGGACTGCACTGTGCCCCTTTGGCACACAAGACGCTGGGCACCTACCCGGAAGGCACGGTGCGCTTCTCCGTCGGCTATACCACCACCGAGGACGAGGTGGATACCGCCATTCAAGCGATCCATTCTCTTTCCTGATGTTTTTGCCGGGTCAAAACCGCGCCCCGCAGGACGGCGGCAAAGCCGCCGTGACGGGCTGCGCCCGTCGCACCGCTCGCAGAGCGGTGCCCTGCGGGGCGCCCGTTTTCCTGCCGGCTTTCCCCTATACGGCAAAAGCCGGAGCATACTGAAAAACGCAGCAGACTCCGGCTTCCTATTTATTTTACATAGATGGAGCAGCCCTGCTCCTTTTCCACCTGTCCGATGATGGCAGCACCCGGCACCTTTTCGCATTGCTGCAGTTCTTCCAGCAGCTTTTCGGCGTCCCGTGCGTCCACAGCAATGAGTAGTCCGCCGGAGGTCTGCGGATCATACAGAATATCCTGCACTGCCAACGGCACACTATCTGCAAAACGGGCAGTCGGTCCTGCAAACTGCCGGTTTCGGTAGGCGCCTTCCGGAATCAACCCCATCTCTGCCAGCGGCTGTACCCCGGGCAGCACCGGCACCTTGCTGCTATCGATCACAATGGTCAGATCGCTGCCTCGTGCCATTTCGGTGGCGTGTCCCATCAAGGCAAATCCGGTCACATCTGTCATACTGTGGACGCGGTATTTCTGTGCAATCTCGCAGGCGTACTTATTTAGTGTCGCCATCTGTTTCACCGCACGCTGGTACAGCTCCGGCGGTGCCAACTCCGCACGGTTGGCGGTGGTGATGATCCCAATTCCCAAAGGCTTGGTGAGGATCAATGCATCGCCCTCCAGCGGGGTACAGTTCATGCGGATCTCATCAGGGCGCGCAAAACCGGTCACGGAAAGCCCGTACTTCGGTTCCTGATCGTTAATGGTATGACCGCCGGCAATGATCACGCCTGCTTCGTATGCTTTTTCGTAGCCGCCGCGCAGCACCTCGTGGATCATTTCCTTGGACATCTGCGGCGTTACGGTCATAATATTCAGCGCAATTTTGGGCGTTGCGCCCATTGCATACACATCGCTGATGGCATTCGCCGCTGCAATCTGCCCGAACATAAAAGGATCATCTACGATGGGCGGAAAAAAATCCAGCGTCTGTACAATGGCAAGCTCGTCGCTCACCTGATAAACAGCTGCATCATCACTGGTATCATAGCCCACCAGCAGTTTTTCGTCTCTGATCGTCGGAATGCCCTGTAAAATCTGGCTTAGCATACCAGCGCCCACCTTGGCGCCGCAGCCGCCGCAGGAAGCCAACTTACTCATTTTAATATCGCCCTGCATTTATTTCCCCTCCAGTAATTTGGTATAGTACAGCACACCCTCCAAAATACCGCCTGCAATGGCGTTTGCCTTATCGGAGGGGGTAAAGCAGTTCTCCAGCTTGCAGCGGGCGTCAATGTCGCCGGATTTCAGTCCCTTTGTCACAGGTGTCCCCTCCGGCAGCATACCCCGTACGATGCCGCCCATATTGGCATAGACCGGCTCCTCGCCGGCATAGGCTACCAACTGGCCTTTTTCCACCACATCGGTAATTTTCGCAACGGGGTGCCAAATTCCGTCTGCGGTTGCACGAATAATGCGTTCCCCGCTGAAGCCGCCGACATTGCCGGGGGTTGCCGTATCCGGTTCCGGAGAACCCTCATACAGCGTGCGTCCCATATCATGGCCGCGGTTGCTCTCCACACAGAAGTGGCAGTCCACGCCGGAGGTAAACCCCGGACCGATTCCTACCACCAGCGGTGCATCGGTAATCTTGGTTCCTATGTTTTTCTTAGCAATGATGGCGTCCACCAGTACTGCCGGCTCCATTTTTTTCGCTTCCCGGTATTCCGGATCGACCAGCACGGGAATCTCTCCCGCATTGATTATACGTTGTGCATCATCAGCATTCTTCGCCAACCGTGCCGTCACCCCTGTTACCGTTGCTGTTCCATCATACACCACGCGCGAAAATGCCACTGTGCAGCGTACCGTGGTGGGCTTTTCAATCTCGGTACAGACGATCTGGAATCCGCACCGATGCAGTCGGCAGGCAATTCCTGTAGCAAGGTCGCCTGCGCCTTTTATCGCAATCAGCATCGTTCTCTCCTCCTATCGTTCCCAAATCATATATTCATTGGGACGGCGCTGCAGTGCTGCAGCCACCACCCGTTCCACGCCTTTTTGCACCAGAAGATGCGCCAGCTCTATCAGTTTTGTTTCATCTGCCTGATCCATCTGGTTCAACAGGATCAGATAGCGCCGTGCGCCCACATCTTTCCGCTGCGCCAACGGCGAAGTCAAAAGCACTGACATCAGCTCCGGCGTCACCATACGATCCGGCGAAAAGCCGAAGCGTAAAAGTGCCAGCTCCGGTCGGTGGCACACCTCGCCCAGTGGGCGTCCCAAGGCCGAAAGTCCAGCAACCGCCACAACGGTATCTGCAAAGGCCGGTATCACCGGTTCCTGATCGTTCGGCACCTTCAGCGGCAGCCCTTTGGTGCCGTCTGCTTCTATTATAACATGGTCAGCCAGCCTTGGCAGCTGCTCCAGCAGTGGTGAGGGACCGAATTTTCTTTCCTCACTCATGGTTCCCACCGTCATCAGTCGATGGGTCACCAGCAGGTCGCTGAGTACAGCAGCGTCATCGCCCATATAGCCATTCTGCTCCGGAGGACGGATATGAGTCGTCGTTGTCATAACAGCGGTTTCACCGCGCCGACGGTATTCCTCCCCCAGCACCGCCATCAAGCTGCTCTTTCCTCCGCCGCCGATAATCGCCGTCGCCTTGGAATTTTCCAGTCGAAAAGCCGGCAATGCCGAATGCTCGCTTACCATCATACCACCTCTCCGTTTATCATCGATATACTATTCAAAGAATAACACGTAGCCCTTGAAAAGTCAACTCATATCAGTCATAATAGGGATATCATGGTAGCTGAAAAAGGAGGATTCCCCCTATGAAAAAAAAGCAGATGACCGCCAGCGCCTCTGTGCGCATTCGTGTAGATGATGTTAAGGTATTCGGGCCGGGTATCGCGGAATTGCTGGAGCGCATTGATCGATGTGAATCTATTCGCACTGCCACCGCCGAAATGAAGATCGCCTACAGCAAGGCATGGACGATGCTGCGTAGCTGTGAAGCTGCGCTGGGCTACCCGCTTATCCAGCGCAAAGTCGGCGGTGCGGGCGGCGGCGGCTCCACCCTGACCCCGGAGGGTCGCTCCCTGCTGGAACGTTACCGCTGCTGGGAGGCGGACTGCAAAGCTTATGCCAAAGAACACCTTGTTGAGATTTTCCCGGAGGCTGCAGAATGAATCTGTCACTGGTTGTTCTGGCTGCCGGTGCGTCCCGCCGTTTCGGTGCGGCAAACAAGCTGCTGCAGCCGTTTTTGGGCAAGCCGCTCCTGTGTCATACGCTGGAGGTTACTGCGTCTCTCCCCGTCAGTCAGCGGGTCGCCGTATGCTCGGATGAAACTGCTCCGTTGGCAAAAGCAGCTGGCTTTACCGTATTGTTAAATCCGCAGCCGGAGCTGGGGCAAAGCCACAGCCTGCGACTGGGGCTTGCTGCCTGCCGCCAAAGTGATGGCTGCCTGTTTCTCACCGGCGATCAGCCCTTTCTCAGCACCGATACCCTCCTTCGGTTGATTTCCGCATGGCAAAAGCAGCCGCAGGGCATTTGGGGCTGCGAATTTGAGGGGCGCTTCTCCATTCCATCTATCTTCCCCACCGCCGTGTATGAGGAACTGCTGTCACAGGGCGGCGATATCGGCGGGCGGGAGGTCATGCGTGCCCACCCCGAGCTGGTGCACACTGTTCCCGCACCTCCACAGGAGCATTTTGATATTGATACCGAGGCGGATCTTTTAGCCGCACAGCAGCAATAAAACATGATGAATGGGGCAGCTCATCAGCTGTCCCTTTTGCTTGCAAAATATAGCATCACACCCGCATACAAAAACACCCCCGTCCGCAGGGACGGGGGGCTTTTGTGTTAAACACGATGAGAAATGGAGCTGTCTTTTTTGGTAGAGTTCATCCCTTAGATGATCTCCAATCCCTTAGCTCTAAAAGGATTTACATTCAGTTACTCTGAATTAGTCCTCTTTGAACTCATAGTCCTTGCCGGGCAGGATAGCGTTCAGAATGATACCGAACACAGCAGCGCAGGCCAGACCGCCGAAGTGGACGTTGCCAATAACGATGTTCTGATGGTTGAAGCCCAGACCGGATACCAGAATGATAGCGGTGATCAGAACGTTACGCATATTAACATAGTCAACCTGGTTCTCAACGATGGTACGGATACCGGTAGCAGCGATCATGCCGTACAGTACGAAGGAGATACCGCCGATGATGGCAGCAGGAATGGAGTTGATAACTGCCTCGAACTTAGGAGACAGGGAGAGGATGATAGCCATGACAGCAGCAACGCGCATTACGAAGGGGTCAAATACGCGGGTCAGGGCAACAACACCGGTGTTCTCGGAATAGGTGGTGTTAGCAGGACCGCCGAGCAGACCAGCCAGAGAGGTACCAATACCATCGCCCAGCAGGGTGCGGGTCAGACCGGGATCAGCAATGAAGTTCTTGCCGCAGGTAGCGCCGATAGCCATAACGTCGCCGATATGCTCAACCATTGCAGCAACAGCAACCGCCAGACCGGCAACGATAGCGTCAGCATTGAACTTGGGCATATGGAAGTTGGGAAGACCAACCCAAGCAGCCTCGCCGACAGGCGCGAAGGAAACAGCACCCATGATGATAGCAACGATGTAGGAAACGATCAGGGAGATCAGAACCGGAATGATCTTGATCATGCCCTTGCCCCAGGTGTTGCAGATGATGATTACGAGAATCGGAACAATGCCCAGCATCCAGTTGGTGAACAGGTTGTCAATAGCGGAGCCGGCAAGGTTAATACCGATGAGGATGATCAGCGGGCCGCAGACCGCAGGGGGGAACAGCTTCATAACTCTCTTGGTACCCAGAACCTTGATCAGGATAGCGAGAATTACATACAGACCGCCAGCAGCAATTACGCCGCCGGTCGCATACTCTTTGCCGTACTGGGGGATAATAGCCTGATACATACCCAGGAAAGCAAAGGAGGAACCCAGGAATACGGGAACCTTGCCCTTGGTGATGAAGTGGAACCACAGGGTCGCAATACCAGCGCAGAACAGGGTAACAGAAGCGGAAAGGCCCATGCCCTCAGCGCCGGGATAGCTGTTGGTCAGAACGGGTACCAGAATGGTAGCGCCGAACATGGCGAAGCACTGCTGCAGACCCATAATAATGGTCTTGCCCCAGCCGAGTTCTTTACGAGCATCATAAATGCCTGTAACTTTAGTACTCATTAAATTTGCCTCCTCAATGATTTGGATTCTCCATTTCTCTTGGTCTATCGAACCTCTGCATCAAGACCGGTTGCGCCCATCTATGTACTACGCATCGGCGCTGTTTTCTTGCAAAACCCTCCTTCATGCATTGTCATTATTATATCGTGTGTTCATAAAAAATTCAATCTCTCCACCCCTACTTTTCCGTATTCAACAATTTACAGTTTTTTATATTGTGCATTTTGCTATTCGTATTTGGGGAATATCCCCAATATTATTCCGCTTTTTTCGCATTATTCTCGGATTGTTATAAGCTAATTTCAGTCACGATATGTAAGCATTGCATAAAATATATTGTTAAAATTCTATCTTTTTGCGTCCTTTGCAGCAAAAAGCGGTGAAAAGTGCTGCTCTCCATGGCGTTTTGTTGTGTTAAGATTATGTTAATTTCCCACAAGCATATAGAAAACAGACACCCGCCGCAAGGGTAGGTGTCTGTCATTTTAGGGGTTATTTTGCCCTTGCGGGAAGAAAATTACTTCTTCTCGGCAGCGGCTTTCTCCTGCAGAGCCTTCAGCATACGCTCAGGGGTAATAGGCATCTCGGTAAAGCGGCAGCCGGTTGCATTGAAGATCGCGTTGGCGATGGCAGGGGCGCCGGGAACCATTGCAGGCTCACCGATACCGCGGGCGCCGTAGGGGCCGGTTTCCTCGGGGTGCTCAACGCCCATGGCGATGAAGGTTTCAGGGGTGTTATCAATGGTGGGGATCTTGTAGTCAACGAAGGACTTATTGAGAACCTTACCGTCCTTGAGCAGCAGCTCCTCGTACAGTACGGTACCCAAGGCCCGCATCATACCGCCCTCTACCTGAGCCTTGTACAGCTCGGGGTTGACGATGTGACCGGGGTCGCAGCTCTCTACCATCTTCTTCACTTCAATAACGCCGGTCTCGGTATCGATCTCAACCTCGGCGCCGGCAGCAGCGGTGGTCCAGAATGCTGCGGGCTTGGGAGAATAACCGGTAGCGGGATCGTAGTTGATGTTATTGGGCAGGGTGAAGGTACCTACGCCGATGGCGGGACCGCCGTAACCGGAGCCGTCCTCAAACGCCAGACCCAGTGCCAGATCGGACATGGGCATACGGCTTTCGGGGTGGTTGCGGTTGATGATCCAGCCGTCCTCGAGGTACAGCTCGCGCTTGATGTAGCCCAGCTTGATCTGAGCCAGATCCAGAAGCTTCTCCTTCAGATCCTCGGCAGCCAGCTTAATCGCATTACCGGCGCAGTAGGTGATACGGGAGGCAACGGTCTGCCACTCGTAGGGGGTATGGTCGGTATCGCCGGTACGAATGGTGAACTTGGAGGGATCGCAGCACAGAACCTCGGCGGCAATCTGGGTTAGGGCAGTATCGGAGCCCTGGCCGATATCGTGACCGGAGGTCATCAGGAAGAAGGTGCCGTCCTCATTCATACGAATGATGGCAGCGGAGCCTGCGTTGGTGGGCTGAGAAGGAGACTTCCAGCCGCCGGCGATGCCCTTACCGCGGATCTTGTGAGGACCGGAGGGTGCATCGCAGGGCTTATCGTACTGAATTGCCTCGGCGACCTGATCCAAAGCCTCGAGGAATCCGCAGGACTTCATGATCTCGCCGGTACCGGTGGACTTGCCGGGAGCCAGACCGTTGACGCGGCGGATCTCGATGGGATCCATGCCGATCTCCTTGGCAACCTCATCAATGTTCTGCTCGATACCGAAGTGGATCTCGCACATACCAAAGCCACGGTAGGGACCGCCTACGGGGTTGTTGGTGTAAACGCAGTAAGCGTCGGTCTTAACATTATCGAACTCATAAGGGCCGGTGGAGGCAAAGCCGGAGGCCTTAACGATGTTTACGCCGTACTCGGTGTAAGCGCCGCCGTCCCAGTAGAAGTTGTTCTGAACCGCCAGGAACTTACCGTCGCTCTTGCGAACTGCGGTCTTGATCTTGGTGTACAGACCCTGACGAACGTAGGAATTGACAAACTCTTCCTCACGGGTGTATTCCATCATAACGGGACGGCCCTTGCTGTGCATGGCCAGAGGAATGATGATACCCTCGATGGTGGTACCGGCCTTGGCGCCGAAGCCGCCGCCCACGTAGGGGGAGATGATGCGCATCTTGTTCAGCGGGATATCAAAGGTGGCGGAAAGGGCCTGACGAACCGCGTAAGGAGACTGGCAGGAAGCCCAAACGGTGCACTTGCCGTCCGGCTCATACTGGGCTACCGCGATGTGGTTCTCGATAGGGGTATGCTGAACATGGGGTACATGGTACTCATGCTCGGTGATGTAGTACTCATCAGGATGCTCCTCGGCATACTTGAAGGCAGCATCAGCATCGCCCTTGCGAATGATGTGATGGTGGGAGATGTTGGTATGCGCCTGCGGGTGGAAGATAGGAACCACTTTATAGGTATGCAGCTCGGGGTGAATCAAAACAGCGTCCTTCGCCATACCCTCCATGGGGTTGTTGATGACGGGCAGCGGCTCGTACTCAACCTTGACCAGCTCGCAGGCAGCCTCGGCGATCTCCGGGGTCTCGGCGGCAATGGCAACAACAGGCTCACCGCAGAACTTGACGGTGTTGACTGCCAGGAAGTTCTTGTCCTCCAGGTACAGACCACCGCGCTTGGTGTAGTAATCGCCGGTAATAACATCATGTACGCCCTTGAGCGCCTTAGCGGCGGAAACATCAATGCTCACGATCTTGGCATGGGCATAGGGGCTCTTTACGCACTTGGCATACAGCATACGGGGCCATTTCATGTCGCCAACATACTTTGCCGCGCCGGTTACCTTTTTAACGCCGTCTACACGCGGAACACTTACGCCAATATATTTACTCATTATTTGGCACCTCCATTCATGCGCTCGGCAGCGTCCTCAATCGCCTCAATGATTCTCTTGTAGCCGGTGCAGCGGCACAGGTTACCGGACATGTAATGGACGATCTCATCACGGGTGGGATGAGGATTCTCACGCAGCAGAGCAGTAGCGGAAACGACAAAGCCGGGCGTGCAGTAGCCGCACTGCAGGGCAGCATGGTCGATAAAGGACTGCTGAATGGGAGACAGGTTGCCCTTCTCATCGGCAAAGCCCTCTACGGTCTCAAAATGCTTACCGTCCATCTCGGGGGCGAGCATTAGGCAGCCGTTGATCAGTACGCCGTCAACGATCATTGCACAGGCACCGCATTCGCCGGCGCCGCAGCCTTCCTTTGCGCCGGTCAGATCCAGCATATCGCGGATAATATTCAGCGCAGTTTTGTTAGCGGGAACGTCCAGCTCGTATTCCTCGCCGTTTACAAAGAAATCAACATGATAAGTTTTCATTATTTCGGCACGCTCCTTTCTCAGACAGAAAGCTCGGCCAGGCTTCTGCGTACGGCAACCTTAACAAGGCTCACACGGTACTCGGCAGAAGCACGGACGTCGCTGATGGGAGAAACCTCGCTGCCGGCAAGCTCTGCCGCCTCGCCGATCAGCTCGGGGGTCAGCTTCTTGCCTTTCAGCAGGGCTTCGGTCTTGGGCAGACGAATGGGAGTAGGAGCGCAGGAGCCGATGGCTACACGGTAGTCCTCACCAAACTTACCTACAGTAGCACAAACGGTAGAAAGGTCTACTTCCTTGCGGCGGTCGAACTTGGTAAATACAGCCTTCTGACCCGCAAAATAGGGAACCTTCAGACCGATTGCCATTTCGCCGGGCTTCAGACCGACCTTACGCACGAAGATGAAGAATGCGCCGCGGGCAATTCTCTCTTCCTGGCTCTCGCCCGCCCAGCTTACGAGAGAAATCTCGCGCTGACCTTCCGGACCTACAACAACCAGCTTGGCGTCGCAAACGACCAGAGGGGTAACGGTATCAGCCAAAGGAGAGGCGTTGATGACATTGCCGACGCTGGTGGCACGACCGCGGACCAACTGGGAGCCCAGAACGGAAGCCGCCTGAGCGTAGAAAGGATAATGCTCCTTTACGATCTCGCTCTCGGAGATCTCCTTGCAGGTCACGCATGCGCCAATGTACAGACCGTCCTTCTCAGAGAAAGTGATGTCTTTCAAGCCGGGAATACGCTTGATGTCGATCACGGCTTCCGGGTTGATCAGACGCTCGCGCAGACGAATCATGACGTCGGTGCCACCATTCAGAATGGTGTACTTTCCTTCGTACTCCTTCATCAGTTCAAGAGCTTCTTCCACAGAACCCGGAGCGAAATAGTTAAATTCCTTCAATGTAAGCACTCCTTTTTGATTGGTTTTATGCAGAGTAACACTTATACAGCATTTACATTATAATATTCGGGGCTTGTCAATTCAATTCCTTTTCGGCAATTTTGATATTCTGCCTAAATCCTCCCATCTTATTTGTTGAAAGTGGAAGAAACATTCTTGTAGAAACTCCACAATAAAATATACCATCTTGCTGTTTTTTTGTCAGAACGCCGTTCGACGTCTTTCGTTCGTTTTTAGTAAGATAAGCGAAAAATGCTTTATGCTCTTGTCGATATATACTAATGCCTGTTAAATTATTAACCCACTTTCTTCCTGATTTTTTTATTTTTCTATGTAAATTCACTAAAAAACTTGGCGGTTTATTGGCAGTAAAAAATTATGTCCGCCATTTACTTTTTTTTCGCTTTCCTTTATAATGTAGATAAATAACAAATAGAGTGGGGGAATTGTGTCCTGCGGCTTTGCCGCTCGTCGACCGCTTTATTTGTCATCGGACGCTCTCCTGCACCCCTACCGCTGCGGCGAGCGCCACTCTACATCACATCGGGAGGTTGTTTCATTATGTCCAAAAAGCCTTTGGAGGGTATTCGTGTATTGGATTTCACCAATGCGCTGGCAGGTCCCTACTGCTCCATGATGCTCGGCAATATGGGCGCCGAGGTCATCAAGGTCGAAAAGCCCGGCACCGGCGATGACAGCCGCGGCTATGGTCCGTTTGTCAACGGTCAAAGCGGTTATTTCGTCAGCGTCAACCACGGTAAAAAGAGCGTTGTCTGCAACACCAAGGATCCCGAGGGCGTCGAGATGTTCAAGGATCTGGTCAAGCATGTCGATATCGTGGTGGAAAACCTGAAGGCAGGCGCCATGAACCGCATGGGTCTGGGCTACGAGGAGCTGAAAAAAGTCAATCCCAAGCTCATCTATGTTGCCATCTCCGGCTTCGGTCAAACCGGTCCTTACGCACCCCGCCCCGCTTATGATATGGTCGTGCAGGCCATGGGCGGCGTTATGAGCATCACCGGCGAGCCCGGCGGCAAGCCGGTACGCGTCGGCGCTTCCATCGGCGATATCATTGCCGGTATCTTCGGTGCCTTCGGCGCTGTTACTGCGCTGTACAAGCGCGCCATCACCGGCGAGGGCGATATGGTCGATGTCGGTATGCTGGATTGCCAGCTTGCCATTCTCGAAAACGCCATCATCAAATACTCCGCCACCGGCGTCGTTGCCGGTCCTTTGGGCGCTGTACACCCCACCGTTACTCCTTTCCAGGCATTCGAGACCAAGGATAACTATGTCATCGCCGCCTGCGGCAATAACCGTCTGTATGCTGCCTTCTGCAATGCACTGGGCTGCCCCGAGATGATCGACGATCCCCGCTTCGATACCAATATGCACCGCAACCAGAACCTCAAGCTCATCGGTGATCTGCTGACCGAAAAGACCCGCACCAAGACCACTGCCGAGTGGCTGGATATTCTGGAAAAGGCAGGCGTTCCCTGCACCGGTATCAATACCGTTGATAAGCTGTTTACCGATCCGCAGGTTGCTGCGCGCAACATGCTCATTGAGGTTGATCAGCCCGGCATGGGTAAGGTCAAGATCGCCGGCAATCCCGTCAAGATGGCTTCCGTCGATGCAGATGCCGACCATCACCCTGCTCCCGCTCTCGGCTCCTCCACCCGCGATGTACTGGTAAATATGCTGGGCTGGGACGAGAACAAGGCTGACGAATACGTCGAAAAGTTCCACTAAGCCTTTGTGCAAGCCCCGTTTGCCGGAGGCGCCCCTTTGGCAGACGGTAAAACATATACTCTTTGAAAGAAGGATAAAACTATGACCAAACTTGAAGACCTGATTGAACGCAAAGGTTCAATCGCTCTCGGTGGCGGCCAAGCGCGTATCGAAAAGCAGCACGAGCAGGGTAAAATGACCGCTCGTGAGCGCCTCGAGACTCTGTTCGATCCCAACACCTTTGTTGAGATCGACGCCTTCGTCGTCCACCGCTGCTACTATTTCGGGCAGGAAAAGCAGCACTTCCCCGGCGACGGCGTTGTCGGCGGCTACGGTAAGGTAGACGGCCGAATCGTTTACGCTTACGCTCAAGATTTCACCGTTGTCGGCGGTTCCATGGGCGAGGTTCAGGCAAACAAGATCTGCAAGATCCTTGAAAACGCCCGCAAGGTCGGCGCACCCGTTGTCGGCATGAACGATTCCGGCGGTGCCCGTATTCAGGAGGGTCTGGACGGTCTGGAAGGCTACGGCAAGATCTTCTTCCGCAATACCGCCGCTTCCGGCGTTGTTCCGCAGATCACTGCCATCATGGGTCCCTGTGCCGGCGGCGCTGTTTATTCTCCCGCCCTCACCGATTTCATCTTCCAGGTCAACAAGACCGGTAAGATGTTCATCACCGGCCCCGATGTCATCAAGTCCGTCACCGGCGAGCAGATCGACGCCGAAAAGCTGGGCGGCGCCATGACCCATAACCGCGTCAGCGGCGTTGCGCATTTCATGGCTTCCGATGACACCGACTGCATCAACCAGATCCGTCGTCTGCTCAGCTATCTGCCCTCCAACTATCGCGATGCCGCTCCCACCATCTTTAATGGTGATGATCCCAACCGCATTGCCGATCAGCTGGATACCATCATTCCCGATAATCCCAATAAGGCGTATGATATGTACGATGTCATCAAGGCCATCACCGATGGCGGCGAGTACATGGATTATATGGGCTTGTATGCACCCAATATGATTACCTGCTTCGCCCGCTTCAACGGTCGCTCCGTCGGCATTATCGCCAGCCAGCCCAAGGCGATGGCAGGCTGCATGGATATCAACTGCTCCGATAAGGCCGCCCGCTTTATCCGCACCTGTGATGCCTTCGGCATTCCGCTGCTCACACTGGTCGATGTTCCCGGCTTCCTGCCCGGCTCCACTCAGGAGCACGGCGGTATCATTCGCCACGGCGCCAAGGTTATCTACGCCTACTGCGAAGCCACCGTTCCGAAGGTCACCATGATCCTGCGCAAGGCTTACGGCGGTGCTTACCTTGCCATGTGCTGCAAGGATCTGGGCTCTGATATCGTCTATGCATGGCCCTCTGCCGAAATCGCCGTTATGGGCGCCGAGGGTGCTGCCAACATCATCTTCCGTAAGGCCTCTCCCGAGGAGCGCGCCGAGCTGATCGAAGAGTATAAGCGCGAGTTCAACAATCCCTATAAGGCTGCCGAGCGCGGCATGGTGGACGATGTCATTATCCCCTCCACCTCCCGTCAGATGATCATTGCTGCCATGGAAATGCTCGATGGCAAGGTCGTGGAAGCTCCCAGAAAGAAACACGGCAATGTTCCGCTCTAATCAAAAGGAGCGTGAATAATATGATGTATCTGTATATTGCCATTGCGCTGCTGGTCGGGCTGCTGCTGGGCAAGGCGCTCTTTGGTAAAAAAGCTGCCGCACCCACGCCCGTGCCGGCTCCTGTGGCGGCAGCCCCTGCCGCCCCGCAGGAGGACGAAGACGAGATCGCTGCCGTTATCGCCGCCCTTGCCGCTATGATGGGCTGTGCACCGGAGCAGGTTCGTATTCTTTCCCTGCGCGAGGACTCTCCCTGGAGACCCACCTTACTAATTTCTGATGGAGGACAAATCGATGAAAAGATTCCTGATAAAAATAAATGGAAAAACGTATGATGCCGAGGTAGAGGTCGTCGGTACCTCCGCCTCCGCTCCCGTTGCAGCGCCTGCACCTGCCGCCGCACCCCATGCTGCCGCTCCCGCTGCTGCGCCTGCCGCTGCTCCTGCAGCCGGCGGTCCCGCCAATGTCACCTCTCCCCTGCCCGGCACGGTTCTGCGTCTTTGCAAGAATACCGGTGATGCTGTTGCAGCCGGCGAGGTCGTTATGATCGTCGAATCCATGAAGATGGAGAATGAGGTTGTCGCTCCCGAGGGCGGTCGCATTGCCTCCATCGCCGTAGCAGCCGGCTCCGCCATCAATACCGGCGATCTGCTGTTTACACTCGGCTAAAAAAACTCTCACAGCATAATACCCAAAGAGGCGCTGTTGTTTTGTGGCTTTGTCACAAAGCAATAGCGCCTCTTTTCTGACATAAAATACCTTGTTTTTCCATCGTGTTATTATTATGTATCTTTTGCACTATTATTTGTTGTTTTGTTTGTGCAATTTATATATGTCAAAATCCATCAAAAACATATTAAAATTTCTACGGTGTAAAAACATCACAAACCCTATTGCATTTTTTATTATTTAATAGTAGAATAGCAGTTAGAAAGAACATGGGAAAGTAGTAAACGGCTGCTCCCAGTTTCCACACTCTCCGCTGCGGCGGAAAACAAGTAGGGGGCGACCGAGCATGGACAACAATTACGGCATATCGCTGAATTCGATTCTCCGCATGGAGATCCTGCACGATGCCCGCCTGCTTGCCGGTGCTGCCGGCACCGACCAGATCGTTACCTCTGTCAGCGTTATGGTCGACCCCAATATTGTCAGTGCCGTTACCGGCGGCGAGTTGTTGGTTTCCACTGCTTATGCCATTCGGGAAAACCTGCCTCAGCTTCTCGAGCTGATCCCGCAGCTGAAGTCTCACGGTGTGGTTGGTCTGGGGCTTAAATTCAACAGCTACATCAACGAGATCCCACAGTCGATCCTTGATCTCTGCAACAAGCTTTCCTTCCCTCTTTTTGAGATTCCCAATAATATCTCCTTCTCGCAGATCATCACCCCTATTATGACTACCATCGTAAATAATCAGGCACAGACCCTGGGGGATATCTACGAGCTGCAAAAGGCGCTCACTGCCACTATGCTGAGCGGCGGCAATCTGCAGTCCATTGTGCAGACGCTTTTTGACCGCTTTGGTAACAGCGTTGCCATTTACAATGACTTCTTCTCGTCCTTCGTGCTGGCATGCAGCGAGCAGCGCCGGGAAAGCATCACCCGCCGCATGGAAAACCTCGTCCGCACCGGCTCCTCCGGCAAGGAAACCGTCTCTTTGATGAGCAGCCGCGAGGTGGACAGCATCGACGGACTGATCTGCAATAAGATCATCATTCCCATCTACAGCGATAAGAAAAAATACGGCAGCATCTACATCTGGGAGGACAACCGGGAAATCACCGGCGTCGACCTTGCCGTTTTGGAGGCTTCCACCTCGCTCATCGCTTTGGAGATGATCAAAAAGATCTCGATGTACGAGATGGAAAACAACCACAAGGCAACCTTCCTTGATGATCTTTTGGTTCACGATGAGGAGCGGCAGCGCAAATCGCTGGCGAACGCCGAGTACTTCGATTTTGATGTCGATGCCGAGCACCGCGTAGCGGTTATCCGGGTGCTTTCCGGCAGCTCCACCATCGGCAACAGTTCTCTTTACAAAACCAACAACAGCATCGTCAATATCCTGCGGCGCATCAGTCGCGACAGCACCATTAAGGTTCTGTTTGTCAATAAGTGTGACAGCATTGTGTTGGTCTTTGAAGCCCCCGTTCACGAAAGCAGCGAGTATTCTCAGGCGCTTCAAGTCTTTGTGGATACCGTGCTGGCTGCGCTGGAAGCGGAAGGAATTCTCTCCATGGCTTCCATTGGCATCGGTCGCAGCTATGCCGATGCATCCAGCCTTTGGAAGAGCTTTAACGAAGCCCGTCGGGCGGCAGCCTGCTGGAATATTGATGATTCCCGTATCCACTACTTTGAAAAGCTCGGTGTTTACCGTTTCCTTTCTTACGAAGTCCTTCGTCCCGAGCTTGTCATCTTCTATAATGAAACCCTCAAGGTTCTGGTGGATTATGACCATGATCGGGATTCCGAGTTGGTACATACTCTTGCCCTGTACTTCAAGTGCGGCGGCAACCTCAAGCGTTTGGCGGAGGAGATGGGTGTCCATTACAATACTGTCGCCTACCGTATCCAGCGCATCAAGGAACTGGCGCATATCAGCTTTGATAACGCCGACCAGATGCTGAACCTCCAGATCGCCCTCAAGATTTATGAAGTCAACTTCCACCGCTGAGGCGATCTCCGCCCAGCTTTTGGTGCAGCTGCCGCAGCACCCTGCCGAAGCCGCTGTTCACTCGGTATTTCGCACCTCGGTCAACCTGCTGTGGCAGGGGCAGCTTGTCACCCTTTTAGATGACACCCGCCCGCTTTATCCCTGTGCCGTGCGTTTGGGCGGCAGCGTCCCTCCCCTTACCATCGGAGAACCTGCTTTCCTTTCCCGGGAGCGGATCGAAATCCCCCGCAGCGGCGTTTCTGTCGATTTGACCCGTGCCACTGTTACCTCTCTTTCGCTGTTCTCCCCGCTGCTTCCCCTGCAAATGCCTCATTCAGCGGCGCCGCAGGCACTGCGGGAGATCATAATTACCGGCGGAAAACCGGAGGGCTTCGCACCGCTGCTCTTTCTCTTGGAGAACAAGCCGTGTCCCCTGCCCGATAACCCCTATGTCCGTTACGCTGCCGTTCGTATCCCCGCTT